>SKPV01000215.1 GCA_007119345.1 Halovivax sp. | reverse complement strand
GGACTCGCTGTGCGTGCTGTCGCTCGCACTGTCACTCTCGTCGGACTCGCTGAGATCGCTGTCGAGGTCGCTCTCGCTCTCGTCGATCTGGACGTCCGCGTCGTCGATCGCGCTCTCGCTGAGGTCGCTCGAACTGTCGCTGACGTCGCTGACGTCGCGCTCGCTGGAGCTGTCGCGCTGCTCGTCGCGGTCGTTGAGCTCGGACTCGCTCCGGTCCATGTCGCGATCGCTGTCGCTGTTGCTGTCGCTCTCGCTGACGTCGGCGTCGGTCTCGCTGACGTCGCTCGAGCTGTCGCTGTCGCTGTCGCTCTCGCTGACGTCGCTCTCACTCGCGTGCTCGCGGTGATCGCTACTACTGCGTTCGCGCTCGCTACTGCTCTCGCTGTCACTCTCGTCGGACTCCTCGATCGAGTCCGTCGTTTCCTCACTGATTTCGCTTTCTTCACATCGGTCGTCGGCCTGTGAGAGGCCGACTTGACCGGAACTGGCTGCGGCTGCACCGCCAGCCCCGATCGTGATGGCCAAGACCAAGATGGCCACCAATGTGAGAACGCTGAACTCTCGTATCATTAGTTTGAAACCTAGGCGACTAGGTTGGTCACTCCTCCGCTAGGGGGGTTCAAAAAGAGCGGACGAAGCCCGGGGAAGGACGGGGTGGGATCGACGGGGATGAACGCGGTCGAGTACCGAAGGTGGACGGATAGACAACGTCGCCGCCGTCGATTGGACACGCCTCGCCTCGAACGGCCGAGTGGACACGCCTCGCCTCGAACGGCCGAGGGAGGTCTCGAGCGTCCGAGGCGGGGTCTCGAACGGCGGACGTGTGATCTCGGGCGATCGACCGAGAAACGCCAGTTCCGGTCCCCGCATCGTCGACGAGCCCCGTGACACCGACGACGTCGTCCACGTGCGGGTCCACGGGGTTAGTCGGTCGTCTCCGCCACGACGCGGACTTCGTCACCGTCGCCGTTCATGGCGTCCTCGACCGGCCCGACGCCGTTCAGCACGTACTCCTGGGGATCGACCGGTTCGCCGTTCACGGTCACGGAGACGGTGGTGTTCGGGTCGTCGTCGTGGTACTCCACGCCGTCCACGACGAGGCTCTCTTCGGTCACCACCATCCCGAGCGAGGAGAGCGCGTACTCGACCGTCACGTCCTCGCAGTGGGTGTGCCAGACCTCGGCGTTGTCGGCGGCGTGGAAGTGGAAACACTCGTCACGGAACGTGTACCGAGGATCGTCGAAATCGACGGTCTCGCCGTCGTGTTCGACCACGATCGTGCCGTGTTCGTGAACCGGATTGTCGGCATCGGGCTGGACGACCGCGGAGGGGCCGTCGGCGCCGAACCCGACGAACAGTACGACGTAGCCGACGAGGAACAGGGCGAGAAGCACTCCAGCACCCGCGTAGAGCACGTAATTTCGCTCCGCCGGGTCGTCGGCGGGTTCCCCCACGCGTCGTCGGTCGATGGGGGATAGTTCCTCCCCGTGGGCTCGTCGCAGGTGGTCCGCGTACTCGCTTTCGCGTACGGACTCGTCGCAGTAATTGCACGATCTCGTCATCAGTTACCGTGGACACGCCGCGTGTCCTGATGAAGGCGAGTCGAAGAACCGGAGTCGAGTCGCCCCGTTTCTTCGCCGTTCGCGCGGAGGCCGCCCCGACCGATCGACCGATACGTCCACCCCGACCGATCGACCGATACGTCCGCCGCGATCGATCGACGGGTCCAGCGCGAGCGCTCGTCGCCGCCAGATTTTCGACGCCGGCGCGACGGGTTCCCGACGTCGACGGCTTCGCTATCGTCCCGATCGCGCCGACGTTCTCGCCGAAGATTCGCCGATCTTCACCCGGTGTATACCCTCGCTCGTGACGAGAAGCCCGTATGACCGGTATCGACCGCCGAACGTTTCTGGCGATCACCGTCGCGGGGACGATCGTCGTCGCGGGCTGTGTGAGCGAGGAGTCCGACGGCGAATCCGAGACCGCTGCGGCCGACGGGGGGTCAACCGAGGCGCTGGCCGTCGAAGCGGACGATGGCGGTGCGGTCTCGAACGAGAGTGCACCCGGTGACGACGATTCCGATGCCGGGAACGGCGATGACGACGGGGGAAGCGACGACGCGGACGACGGCTCCGAAGCGCCAACGGAATTCGCGGTCGGCGAACTCGTCGAACGCGACGGGTGGGTAGCGGTCGTTCGCGACGTCCACAGAACCTCCGAGCCGTCGGATCTCCGTACGGCCGCGGACCGGGACGAAGCGGACGAGGGAGACGAGTTCCTCGTCGTCGAATTCGTCGTGAAGAACGCCGCGGGGGAACCGTCGGACGTCGAGGAGTCGATCGAGGTCGCGGTCCGTGACGAGGCCGATCGAACCTACTCGCGACTCGAGGAATCCGAGGCCGTCGCGTCGATCGCCCGACTCGCCCCGGGAGAAGTAGATCGGGCGGAGATCGCGTTCGAGATCCCCGACGATCTCGCCGACCTCTGGCTCTCGATCGAGGGCGCTCCGAACGCCGATCCGGACGAGGGTGCGATCGTCGTCGACCTCGAACGGGAAGCGGACGAGATCGCCGACCTCGAACAGGACCTCGACGTCGACGTCCGCGGCTTCGGCGAGTCCGTCGAGGCGGACGGCGTGACGGTCACGGTCACCAGCCTCGAGCAGGGAAACAACCTCGGCGGATTCCTGCAGGCCGAGGAGGGCGGCGACGTGGTGGTGGTCGGCGTCGAAATCGCGAACGAAAGCGGTCGCGAGCTTTCCACCGAACCGGGCCAACTGCAGCTCAAAGACGCGACCGGGCGGCGCCACCTCAGGACCCTCGACCGGATCGGCGCGCTCGATCGGTTCGAATTCGATTCGATCGAGAACGGGGAGCGTACCGACGGCAAACTCGCGTACGACCTCGACGGTGACGTCTCCGAACTGTACTGGGTGTTCGATTTCGCGCCCTGGGGCGGCGACGAACGAGCATTCTGGAAGCTTCGGTGACGGGTTCACTCAGCGACGGAACTCGCCGGTCGCCGCCGCGGATCCTGAATGTCAAAGATGTTCGGATCCCGGATGCCAATCGTAGCCGAATCGCGCCTTTACGCCTGGATTCGGGTTCGTTTCGGCGACACTTTCGTGCGGAGCGTACCGTGCTGGTGCCGTACACGCCGTCGGCCGTACGGTCGGAAACACGGTCGGTCCGCCCACGCGGGTCGCGCCCGGCTTTCGGTCGAGGATCGCACGGCGGTCACAGGACGAGGATCGCGCGGCGGTCACAGGACGAGGATCGCGCGGCGGTCACAGCCGGGCGCTGCCGACTCGCATCTCGTGATCCTCGTCGGACTCGTACGTCGCCATGATGAGGCCGACGACTTCGGGGTTCGAGGGTTCGTATCCCAGTTGCTCTTCCATCGTTCGCTTGATCTCTTCGAATCGGTCGCTCTTCGAGCCGTACAGTTTGATGTGTGAGGTCATGATGGGGAATCTGTCGTTGTACCGCGTCGACCGCGTGCCGACGATACGTCGGGACCGGCCGAGGATGACGGCGACGCCGAGCGAACGGACGATCGGTCCGCTCCTCGCCGTCGACGGTCACCGAGGGCGACTCGAACGAGCACATCGTGAGGGGTCCCGTACCGACCGACGGTCGAATACGATCGGCCCCGCCGACCGACCATCGACTTCGACCGACCGCCGACTTCGACCGGGTGAGGCTGATCCACGTGTGCTCTCCATCCGAGTCGCCAGCGGCCGTACGTTGTACCCTGAACGGGGAGAAACGTCCCCCTATGTAGTTGCGAGGAGGCGAACCGAGGTGTTTGGGTCCGATTCGCAAGGAGATCGTGCCGGACCGCTTCACCGAGCGCGGGCGTCGACCGGGTGGTCGAGGGTCGCCGGAGGCGGGCTTCCTCGACCGAGCGGGCGGTCGGCGACCGTGCGCAGCGAGAGCGATCGCTTCCGGATCGTGCGCGCGAATACACTCTCCCCCGGATCGGACGTATCGAGGGCATTCGCCCCCTGATCGGACGTACCGACGTATCTCGACCAGCTTCCGTCCGTGACGTTGACCGCGCCCGAGTTCCGACCGAATCGTCAGTCGGTTCGATCCTGCAGATACGCCGACAGGAGGTGCCAGATCCCCTTGCGGAGGTGCTGGTGAAGCGTCGAGGACGAGACGCCCATCGACTCCGCGAGCTCCTCGGCCGTGATCTCTCGAGGCCAGTCGTAGTACCCCGAGAAGAACGCCGACTCGATCGCGGCCCGCTGTTTCTCGGTGAGCCGGTCGGCGACGGCGTCGCGAAACTCCTCGGCCGTGTGGATCGACCGCTCGCGATCCCGCTTCGACCGGAGATCGACGGTCGAGAACGCCGCTTCGAACCGATCGACGATCTCGCGGACGTTCGCGGACTGCGGCGCTTCCACGACCAGCCGACCGACGCCGTCCTCGGCCACCGCGGACCGGAAGACGGCGCCGGCATCCAGCGCCATCTCGACGGGAGATTCCGACGCGACCGTCTGGAGGACGAACCCGTCGCCACGCTCGGCGACCGCCGTCGCCTCTTCGACGTGATCGAAGGAGGCGGCGAGGTCTAGGACGGCCGCCGGCTCCGCGCCCGAGATCGTGTGGTAGTGCATGACTTTGCCGCCCTCGAGGGGGACCGACCGCTGGAACCGGGCCGTACAGTCGAGTTCCGCCGTCACCTGCAGGTAGAACACACGCGGGTCGGCGACCTCGAACTCGAGTTCGACGATCGAATCGGACAGCAAAATGTGCCTGTTCTCGATCGCGCTGATGGCGAAGCCGGTGACCTCGCCGAGCAACTCGAAGCCGCCGATCGCGTTCTCGCCGAACACGTCCTCGGCGGCTCCGTGGACCACCAGCACCCCGTACACACGATCGCCGTAAGTGATCGGAACCGCCGCCGTCGCTTCTATCCCGTCGACCCGTTCGTCCGTCTCGCCTTCGCCGTCCGTTCCCGCGAGTCGGTACTGACGGAGCACCTGGACCGCTCCCGTCTCTATCGCCCGCTCGGCCGTGCCGTTCGCGACGCTCTTGAGGGGCATCTCGGCGATCGCCTCGAGGTCGTCGTCGGCGATGCCGGTGCCGGCCCGCGGCACGATCCGGCCGGTGGACACCTCGGCGTCGCCGATCCAGGCGCTGGTGTACAGCTCCGACTCCGCGAGGGTCTCACAGATCGTCGCCTCCAGCTCGGGGCGGGTCGTCGCCTCGACGAGGTGTTTCTCGATCAGCTGGACGAGCGAGTTGATCCGGTGGAGCGTCTCCAGCTGATCGTGCTGCTGGCGCAGCTCGCGTTCGTGCGCTTCGAGCAGGCGAACCCGTTCGGCCCGTTCGATCGCCGTTCTGACGTTGACCGACAGCATCTCGAGGAGACGCACGTCGCGGTCGTCGACCTCGTCGTCGGTGAGGACGACGCTCACGACGCCGTCCGATCCGATCGGAACGTGCACGCTCGGATACTCGACGGCCGGCGATCGCTCGAACTCGACGTCGGGAACGACGGTCGAGACGGTCTCCTCCCGCCGGAAGGCGTGGCCCGCCAGCGTGGCTTCGAGATCGTACGCCGTGTGGCTCTCGAGGAGCGCTTCGGCGCCGTCCGTCAACGCGACCGGTTCGAGCCGCGCCGTCTCCCGATCGAAGAGGCGAACGCAGGCGACCTCGAAGTCGAAGACGTTCTCGACGGCGCACGCCGCGGTCCGGGCGATCTCTTCGCGAGTGTCGGCTCGCATCAGATCGCGAGCGACCTCGTTCAGGCGTTCGAGCTGACGTTCCTGTGCTTTTCGGTCGGTGACGTCCCGGACCACGCAGACGATCCCGTCGCGGCCGAGCGTGCTCAGCGATACGCCCGCCGGGAAGGTCGTACCGTCCGTGCGTTTTCCGATCGTTTCGCCCCGCCACCGGCCCCGCTCGACGACGATCGGGACGACCTCGGACTCGAGCCGGTCGACCGCTTCCGACGCGTAGCGTCGTTTCCACGACGTTCCGACGAGCTGGTCCGGGTCCTCGTACCCGAACAGCTCCGCCAGGGCGTCGTTCGCGTACGTGAAGGTGCCGTTCGAATCGGTGATGCCGATCCCGTCGGTCGCGGCATCCATCGCCGCCGAGCGGTGGCGAAGTTCGCGCTCTCGATCGACGTGTTCGAACGCCGTCCGGGTGGTCCGGGCGAGGATCTCGACGAGCTCTCGGTGGCCGGGGTCGATGTCTCCGGCCGTCGGCGAACCGACCGTCAGCAGCCCGTACGGACCGAGCGGGACCACGAGCCGCGCGGCGAGGGACATCTCTGGATGTGCCGGCGCCTCGACGTCGTCGTACCGCTCGATCAGTCTCGGCTCCCCGCTCCGGAAGATCTCCATCTCGATCGTCTCCCGCGTGATCGGGCCCATCGCGGTGATCCCGGGCCCGCTCGAGCGCGCGGACGCTCCCTCGCTCGCGGCCAACGGCCGAAGGACGCCGACGTCGCGTTCGTACCCCCATACCGCGGTAAGCGACCGGTCGAACACCGTCTGGACGACGTCGACGACGACGTCGGCGATCTCGACGTCCGTTTCGGCGATCATCAACCGTCGACTGGATTCGTCGAGCGCCGCCAACTGTCGTTCGTAATCGCTTCGGGCCGTCACGTCGCGGACGGCCGCGATCACGACGGGCTCCTCGTACAGGTCGAGGCGAGTGGCTGAACAGTCGGTCGTCACTGGCTCGCCGTCACTGCACTCCCACGTCAGGTCGTCGAGCTGGCCGGTCCCCTCCTCCAGAACCCGGTTCGCGAACTCGTACACGCGGTCGAGTTCGTACCCGAGGACGCCGGAGGGTCCGAGCGAGACGAGGTCCTCGGCGGCGTAGCCGAGCAGCTCACAAAACTGGGCGTTACACTCGACGATCTCGTCCGAGTTTGGGTCGAACACGACGGCTCCGTCCGGTACGCACTCCAGGACCTCCCGGAGCCGTCGTTCCGCCGGGACCCGCCGATCGTCGCTTCGCGTCGTCGCGACCGAGCGCTCTCCGTTCTCGTCCGAAGGGACCGATCGCAGCGTCACCGAGTAAAATCGTCGATCGTCGTACGACGTTTCGCTCACCGAGAGCCGAACGGGAACGTCGTCCCCGTCGTCGTCGACGAGCGTCGTAACCGGCCCGGGTCGGTCCCGGGGCGTCTCGATCGCCTCGCGGCGAATCTGTGCCATCGCCGACGGTTGCGCGTCGGGTACGAGCCGATCGATCGAGCGCTCGAGGAGCTCGGCCGGCGCGTATCCCAGCAGCCCCTCGACCGCCGGATTCGCGAAGACGATCGTCCCGGATTCGTCGACCGAGAGGACGGCGTCCGGCAGCGTGGCCAGTACCTCCTTCGCGAACGGATCGTCCACACGGGGCGATGCGCTACCCATATTAGCCGGCCGTACGACCGCACGAGGGATAAAGCATAGTGTGGATTACATTTATACCAAGAACTTCGAGTCTCCCGTGGCCTGGTACGTTAATCTCCGTACTTGCTTCGACGAGGGATTCGTCTCCGACCGTTCGCGTCGACTCGCCGGCCTATCGGCCGTCTCGCAACCGGGCGCCGGTTGCGCCGACGTAGGGTTCGGTTCCCGAAGGCGAACCGCCGATCGAGCCTCTCACTCCTCGTCTTCCGAGGCCGCCTCCTCGCTTTCCTCGGAAGTCTCGTCGGCTTCCGAGTCCTCCCCTTCGCTTTCCACGGCCGTCGGATCGTCGTTTTCTGCGTCCGCTTCTGACTCCTCGTCCTCGCCCGTTTCTTCGACGTCCCCGTCGTCGGCCTCCCCCTCGCCATCCTCCGTTCCGTCGGAGTCGTCTGCGCCCGATGGCTCCTCGTTCGTTTCGAACGTGTCCCGGATCAGCCCGAGATAGTCTCCCCAGTCGATCGCTTCGTCCAGGTACGCCTCGACCCACTCTGTCTCGATCGTGAAGAAGTCGAGATACCTGTCTTCGGCTGGATCTCGGCTGGTCGCGTAGAGGCGGTCGGTCGGAAGCCCGTCGAGGACGGCGTCGATGTACGCATCCCCGACGACCTCGATCTCGACCCTCACGTCCTCGGCCGATCCCCCCGACGCGTCGTAAACGACGTCGAAGACCTCCTCGACGCGCTCCGCGAACACCGGCTCGACGCCCGATTCCACCAGGGAGGCGACGAATCGATCGACGATCTCCCCCTCCGTCAGTTCTCCCGGCGCCGACGACTGTTCGCTCCCATCCGTTTCGTCGTCTCCGGTCGTCTCGTCGTCTCCGGTCGTCTCGTCGTC
>SKPV01000069.1 GCA_007119345.1 Halovivax sp. | reverse complement strand
GCCGCTCGCGCGCCTCGAGCCCGACTCCGTGGACCGATCCCGACGCTCCCCGACCGAAGCCGAAGGAACGCACTTCCGCCTCGAGTTCCGTCTCGACGGCATCCACGGTCGCCCCGTCCGCGGCGAGCATCGTCCTCGCCGAGCGCAGCGCGCTCTCGACGGCGACGTGCGCTCGCCGCTCCCAGCCGCCGTCGGTGCCGGGGACGAGCGTCCTGACGAGTCCGGCCCGGTACCCCGACGGCTCGCGGGGCGCCAGTTCGAGGACGAGGGGCTCGCCGGAACGGAGCGGCTCGTCCGGTCCCGTCGCGCCGTCACCGTTCGCCGGCGGACGGGGCTCGGCCGGCGAGCCGACGGTCTCGACTCGCGTGGACCCGGCCGGGACGGCGCCCGATTCGACGACCGCCACGTCGGCGAGCCGTCGGAGGCGCTCGGCCGTCAGGGGCGCGCCGTCCCGGTGGAGGCGACCGTCCTCGACCGTCGCGCCCGCCAGCACCGACGCGGCTCGATCGAGGCCCGCGCTCGCGGCCGCTTGCGCCCGCTCGATTCGCTCGACCGCCGCCGCCGTCTTGATCGCCCGCGCCCGGTCGAGGGCGTCGCTCGAGGCGAGCTCGAATCCCGCACCCTCGAGGTAGAGCGCCGCGTCGTGGGGGATCGACGGCGGCGCGAGAAGCGTCCCGGACAGCCCGCGATCGCACAGGGCGACGGCGAGGCGCTCGGCCGGATGGCGATCCGCATCGGCGGCGAGAGCGAACTCGGCGTCGGGGGTGACGGCCGCGGCGATCGTCGACCCCGCGTCGACGGTGGGAGACCCTCGGGCGCGGAGGTAGTCCAGACCGGGATCGGACGGCGAGCCGGCGTGGACGAAGGCGTCGGCGCCCCGGTCCGCGAGGGCCGCTCGGATCGGTTCGATCGCCGGCGCCGTCACGGCGCTTCGGCTTCCGGCTCGGCCTCGGGCTCGCTCTCGAGGGGTCGCTGGGCCTGCTCGACGAGCTCGTCGATGTCGGCGCCCGTGATCCGGTTGTTGAGCAGGACGTCGATCGGGAGCGTGGGCGCCCCGTCGACGAGATTCTCGAGGAGGACGAGCCGCTCGCGGGCGCGCGACATCCCGACGTAGAAGACGCGGCGCTCGTTGTCGGTGAGGACCGGGACGGGCGAGGTGGTCTTGGTGAACTCGTCGACGCCGGGGACGTCCTCGGGGTCGTCGACGGAGGCGACCATCTGCTCGACGACCTTCTCCGTTAGGTCGGTGGCGACGAAGACGTGGTCGGCCTCGCGACCCTTCGCGGAGTGGATGGTGCCCACCCGCACCCGGTCGGTGTCCATTCCCTTGTACTGGCCGATGGCGAAGTACGCGCGGACGGACTTCTTCTGGAAGCTGGTCACCTTCCGCAGCATGTCGGCCGCGGACGTCGAGTCCGGCATGAAGGGGACGTGGTCGTCGATCACGTCGGCCGGCACGGTGAGGTCCTCGAGATCGTCGACGTCGGCTTCCTCCTGGAGCTCGTCGATGGCGTCGAAGAGCGCGTCGCGCTCGTTGGTGCCGAACGCCGAGTCCTGGAGCATGTCGGCGAGCCGGCGTGCCTGGAGACCGTCGACGTCCTCGCCGGCCTCGATGGCCTCGACGGCGCGGACGTACTGGGTCAGCCGGTCGGTCCACATCCGCTGGTCGGTCAGGGCGGTGAAGGGGACGCCCTCGGTGATGAACTCGTCGATGAACTGGAACATCTGGTAGCGCGCCCGGAACAGCAGCATGATCGTCCCGTCGTCCTCGACGAGGCTCCGTCGGACCATTCGCACGACGTCGAGCATCGAACCGCCCTGTCGGGCCTCGACGGCTCCGCCTTCCTTCCGCGGGTTGAGGTCCTTGTCCTGGCGGACCTCGATGTGGCTGATCTCCCGATTGACGGCGTTCAGGACGTTCGACGGCAGCCGGTAGGAGTTCGGCAGGATGACGTCGTCGTCGACCTCCTCCTCGAGCAAGAGCGCGGGATCCGCACCCTGCCAGGAGTAGACGACCTGGTCGTCGTCGCCGGCGATCAGCACCCGCTTCACGTGGGGTTTCCACTCCTGGTAGACGTCGTACTGGAGGGTGGTGATGTCCTGAAACTCGTCGATGACGAGGTAGTCGACGCTCGGCACGAGCGAGCGCTGTTTGACGCGCTCTAACATGTCCGCGAAGCCGACCTTGCCCTCCCGGCCCTTGTACGAGCGCCAGGCGCGGATCGCCTCCGGGACGTCGGTCCGGTCGTCGTCCGAGGGCCAGGTCGGGGTGTACTTGTTACCCTCCTGGGCGTTCGGGTCGATCTCCGGCGGCAGGCGGACCTCCTCGACGTTCCACTGGAAGGGGACGTCGTACCAGTCGGCGACGTCGCGGCGGGTTCGCTGGAGCCACTGGCTCGTGGCGATGATCTTGTTGCCGATGGTCGTCGAGCGCGCCGTCCGACGGCCGGCGCCGCTGTACTCGTCCTCGTACTCGATGCCGTACTCCTCGCAGAACTCCTCTTTGTCCGACTCGCCGATGACGTCGCCCCGAGAGAGGTCCAACAGCTCGTACGCCTTCGCGTGCATCGTACAGACGTTGCCCTGCAGCGCGCGCGGCGATTCGTCCAGGCGCTCGGCCAGCCGCTCGCGAACCTCCTGGGCGGCCGCCCGCGTGTAGGAGACGACCAAGATGTCGCGGAACGTGACGTCATCTTCCTCCAGAATTTCGTCGACGTGGTCGAGAAGCGCCGTCGTCTTCCCGCTCCCCGGCCCACCGAAGAGACGGCTGACAGTCGTGTCGGACGTGGTCATTGTCACCGTACATGGTCGCAACCCCCATAAGTGACGTGGGTTTCGTTCGACGGCGCTTCGAGTGAATCAGTCGTCCCCGACGACCCCGAATTCGACCCGGCCGTCCCGAACGGAATCGACCGACGATCCGGCCCGGGGGTTGCAGCCGAGGGGCGAGGTCGAACCGGGGGTTGGATCGACGGACTGGAGCCGTCGAGCCGAGCGGCCGGCGGTCCGGGCGGGGGATCGTCGGTCTCAGTTTCCGCGCGGCGACCTCGCGGTCCGGACGTCGGCGCCGTCGCGGATCTTGTCGGTGCAGTCCGGGCACACCCGGGGATCGTCGACGTCGGGCGGCGTGAACACCCTGGCGTAGGCGTCGGTGACGAACGAGCCGCAGTTCTGGCATTCGGGCATTCGTGCTCTATCGGCCACTGCGAATCTATTGCTATTAGGCATGTCGGTGGCGGAATCTTCGACTCGCCATCCGCCGGGCTTCGAGGTCGCGCACAGCAAAACGTCGCTCGCGCGATCGGTCGGGCGCATCCGCCCGCCGGCACGCTTCCTATCGCGGCGTCCACCCGCAGACGGTACAGGAGGTGGCGGCGTCGTCGTGGAGCCCGCTGCACTCCGGACACTGCTTTTTCAGCCCGTCTTGCTGCCACCCGATTCGCTCGGTGGGGTGGCCGCGGTCCGTCAGGAACTGGTCGAAAACGTCCTCGGCACCGTCTGGAGCTGATGCCATAGTCATGCCATGGCATCACACGCTATTAACCGTTTGGGTGCGGACGCGCGTCTCCGGTCCGATTGCCGAAAAATCGACAGACTGCGGGGTGACGGACGGTAACGAAGGGTTACCGTCGTGGTCGACGGTGAGGGCGATCGGTATCGGCTCGCGGCGGTCGACCCATCGCCTCCCGTGGGCCTCGCTCGGGCTCGTGGTCGCACCCTCGTTCGCCGGTCGCGTTCCTCAGGATCTTGTTGGCTCCGCTCGCTCGATCCTCGCCGCTCACGGCTTCCTTCGGTCGCCGGTCGCCGTTCGCCGTTCCCCCAGGATCTCGTTGCTCTCAATTCCCTTCGATGACCGGTCGCCACGACGCGGTTCTCGACCGCCGGCCTCGAACCGCGCTGCTCGCGGCTCACTCGCTCACGGCTTCGCCGTTCGCGTTCCCGAGGCCGAGCGTCAGCGAGGCCTCGCACCCGTTCCCCGCTCGCGTTCCCGAGGCTCTCGCTCGCTTCGCTCGATCGATCCTCGCTACCCCCTCACTTTTGCCCGTCTCGCCCCAACGGACACGTATGACCGACCTGAGCCTCGACGCGACGCAACTCGATCGCTACTCCCGTCACGTCATCATGGACGAGGTGGGCCCGGAGGGGCAGGCCCGGCTGCTCGACGGTTCGGCCCTCGTCGTCGGCGCCGGCGGACTCGGTTCGCCCGCGATCCAGTACCTCGCGGCCGCGGGCGTCGGGCGACTGGGGATCGTCGACGACGACGTCGTCGAGCGCTCGAACCTGCAGCGCCAGATCGTCCACGGCGACGCCGACGTCGGCCGACCCAAAGTCGAGAGCGCCGCCGACTACGTGGCCCAGCTCAACCCGGACGTGGACGTCGAGACCCACCAAGTGCGGCTCACCGCCGAGACCGTCGCCGACCTCGTCGACGACCGCGACGTCGTCCTGGACGCCAGCGACAACTTCGCGACCCGCTACCTGTTGAACGACCACTGCGCGCTGACCGGAACGGCGCTCTCTCACGGCGCGATCTACCGCTTCGAGGGGCAGATCACCACCTTCGTCAACGACGGCGACGGCCCCTGCTACCGCTGCATCTTCCCGGAGGCGCCCGAACCCGGAACGGTCCCCGATTGCGCCACGACCGGGGTCCTCGGCGTGCTGCCGGGCACCGTCGGCTGCGTCCAGGCGACGGAGGTCGTCAAGTATCTACTGGGAACCGGCGATCTGCTGGACGGTCGACTCCTCATGTACGACGCGATGGGGATGACGTTCGAGACCGTCGAGGTGCGCCGCTCGCCCGACTGTCCCGTCTGCGGCGACGAGCCCGCGATCGAGTCGGTCCACGACGTCGAGTACGAGGGCGGCTGCTCGATCCCGGCCGACTGAGCGGGCTCCGGGTCGCTCGCGGCGCTCGCGTCCGGACACTTATCTGCCTGCTCGATGTGCTCTCGATTGGATGACCGAGACGGTCACGGTGGGACGGAAGGAACTCACCTCCACGGAGGTACTGCGCGAGCTCGACGACGGAAACCGGGTGATCATCGAGGTGGACGTCCTCGGAAAGACGATGCGGATGTCGATCCGCAGAAGCGCGGATACCTACTACTGCGATACGCCGGTGAAGCTGCTGACGTACGATACCCCGGAGGAGATGCGAACCTGTCTCGAGCGGTACCGGTTGGCCGAACCGGGTGCGGATTCGACGGAGGGCGGACCGGGTGCGGATTCGACGGAGGGCGGACCGGGTGCGGATCCGACGGAGGGCGGACCGGGTGCGGATTCGACGGACGGCGAACCGGGGTCGACATCGGCCGACGCCGGACCCGATCGAAACCGCTCGGAGTAACCCTCGACGGCTCCGGTCGTCCCGGGAGTCCCGCTCGAACCCGCGCGCGATGCCGTTTTGGGATCCGTTTCGGGACTCCCGGTACGTAATTACGGTCGGCCCGCCAATACCTTGCTATGGGCGAACCGGACCGACGGATGGAGGAGCTCATGCTCGTCGAGGAGCCGGCCTTCCAGCGGGTGATGGAGTGCGTGTTCGGCGTGCGCGAACACGAGAGTCGCACGTACGTCGTGCTCATCGAGATGCCGGGGAGCACGGTCGGCGAACTGGCCGCGGACCTCGATCGCGACCGGAGCAACGTCAACCGGTCGCTCTCCACGCTCGCCGAGAAGGGATTGATCGAGCGCGAGCGGCGGCTGCTCGACGGCGGCGGCTACGTCTACCAGTACTACCCGATCCCGGTGTCGGAGGCCAAGGAGCTGATGCACGAGGCCGTCGACGAGTGGGCCGAACAGGTCCACGAGCGGATCGAGGAGTTCGGCCCGTAGCCGCCCGAGGAGCGATCGACCGCGCACGGTGGCTGGTCGGGGCGTGGCTGGTCGCGCACGGTGGCTGGTCGGGGCGTGGCTGGTCGCGCACGGTGACGGGCCGGGCCGTGGCTGGCCACCCACAGTGATGGGCCGTCCGCGGTGGCAGGCCGGGTCGTGGTTGCTCCGGCGAGTGGCGACGTCCGAGGTGCGACACTCGTCGCGACGGGGTGTACGTAAAGGCCTACGCAGCGATGTGCGGGCCGTACACGACCGCGGGAGCACCATGCCCGGCGGGATCGATCCTCGTGGTGCATGCAAGCGAACACACCGCGATCGATCGATCGGCGCCGGCTGCTCCTCGCGTTGGGCGCCGGCGGAACCGTCGCGCTCGCCGGCTGCATCGGTGGCGACGACGAGGAGGCGGACGCCGACGACGGCGAGCCGGCGGACGACGGCGACGAAAACGGCGACGACGCCGACCTGCTGAGCCTCGATCCCGGGCCGGAGGGGGAACCGATCTCCGAGGACGACGTACGGGCGCTCGTCTCGGCCTTCGACGACGAGCCGATGAACGCGGCCCAGCAGGAGATCGAGGGCGAGGAGCGGACCTACACGCCCCGGCACGTCTGGAAGTGGGTCGGCGACGAGTCGCTCATCGGGCTCCACTTCGACGAGCCCAATCCCGAGGAGGCGACCGCGCTCGACTACATCACGATCGGCAGGAAAGGGCTGTTCACCGAAGAGAGCCGGCCGGACGAGGAGTTCTCGCACTTCCACCAGCACACCGCCGACGGCTGGGAGGCGGGTCACGGCGGCGACGAGGGCGACGAGGGCTACTGGCTCACTCACATCGCCGTGCGCGAGATCGAGTATCCGTTCCACGACGAGCCGATCGACGCCCGGGTCGACTACGACTTCATGCCGACCCCGCCGCCGGACGGCTCCGAGGGCCACGACGCCGATTGGGAGGCGCCCGACGGCGGCGAGGGCGACCTCTCGGCCGACGAGCGCGACGAACTCGTCGAGATCTTCGACGACGAGTGGACGAACGACGCCCAGCAGGAGGCGAACGGCTACACGCCCTCGCACGTCTGGAAGTGGGTCACCGAGGACGTCTTCCTGTTCCTGCACTTCGACGAACCGAACCCCGAGGAGGCGGAGAACCTGCTCTACTTCGGGATCGGGAAGCGCGGCCAATTCACCGCCGAGGACGTCCCCGCCGGCCAGGAGGACGACTTCACTCACTTCCACAAGTGGGAGGCCGACGGCTGGGAGGCCGGCCACGGCGGGCAGGATCCCGACCAGCACGGCGCCTGGCTCGTCCACCACGCCGTCCGCGAGGTCGAGATGCCGTTCCACGACGAGCCGATCGGCGTCGGCGTCGACCGCGAGTTCATGCCGACCCCGCCGGGGGAGTAGCGACGGATGGACGAGCGAGCGCCGAGCCGACGACGGGTGCTGGCCGGGGCGGCGAGCGGTAGCGCCGTCGCGCTCGTCGCCCTCGCCGGTTGTATCGGCGAGAACGGCGCCGACGATGCGGACGGCGGGGCCGACGCCGACGATGCTGACGACGGGGCCGACGCCGACGATGCGGACGGCGGGGCCGATGCCGACGATGGGAACGACGGGTCCGACCCCGGCGATGCGGACGACGGGGCCGACGCCGGCGAGGCCGAGAACGGGATCGATGAGGCGTTCGTCGACACGACCGGCGAGGACGTCGTGACGGTCGAGACCCGCGAGGGCGCCGAGGACGAGCCGAACTTCGTCTTCGACCCCGCCTTCGTCACCGTCGACGCGGGGACGACGATCGAGTGGGTCAACGCGGACGGCGTCTTCCACACCGTCACGTCCACCGACGATATCGACGATCGAAGCGGCGGCGGCGACGAGTTCGACGCGGCCATTTCGAGCGAGGGCGACACGTTCGAGTGGGAGGCCGACGAGGCCGGCACGCAGCCGTACTACTGCTCCCCGCACGCGGGGTTCATGTACGGCGCGATCGAGATCGAGTGAGCCGCGACGACGGCGGACGAGGATCCCGGGGCCGGCGTCAGCCGCGCTTCTCGAACCGGGCGGTGCCGTTCTGGGCGACGGCGATCCGGTAGCCGTGGTAGGAGAACGAGATCTCGACGTTCGCCTCCGGCGCCGGCGGGTCCGAGAACAGGTTCTCGAGGACGTGATCCATGCAGCGATAGAGCGCCGGTAGCTCGCCGGGCGGGACCCCTTCGAGTTCGGAGACCGCTCGCACGACCTCGACGTTCGGATCCGCCGCGTCGGTGTCCAACTCTCGGGTCGTGAGCGTCGGGCCGTCGTCTCGATCGCTGGAACTCATACACGGTCGTCCCCGTCCCGTCGGTTAGAAGTGTTGCCGACAGGACGAGTTCGGTGACGGTCGAATCGTTCGAACGGTCTCCGCGACATCTCCTTCGCCGCTCCAACCGCTCGTCGCCCGGTTGG
>SKPV01000087.1 GCA_007119345.1 Halovivax sp. | reverse complement strand
CGAGATCTACACCAAAGACGAGTGTCCCTACTGCGAGAAGGCGAAGGACCTCTTCGACGCCAAGGGCGTCGAGTACGTCGAGTACAACGTCAGCGGCGACGACGCGCTCTTCGAGGAGATGGTCGAGCGGGCCGAGGGTCGCAAGACCGCGCCCGAGGTGTTCGTCGACGGCGAACTGATCGGCGGCTGGGACCAGACCAGCGAGCTGGAGGAGGCCGGCGAACTGGACGAGCTGCTCGGCATCGACGCCGCCGACGGCGGGGACGCCGTCGAGCACCGCCGCCTCGTCATCGCGGGCACCGGCATCGCCGGTCTGACCGCCGCGATCTACGCCGGCCGGTCGAACAACGACCCGCTGGTGATCGAGGGCGACGAACCCGGCGGCCAGCTCACCCTCACCACCGACGTCGCGAACTACCCCGGCTTCCCGGACGGGATCGGCGGTCCCGAGCTGGTCAACGACATGAAAGCGCAGGCCCGGCAGTTCGGCGCCGAGCTCGTCAACGGCATCGTCGCCGAGGTCGACGCCTCGAGCCGTCCGTTCCGCGTCGAGCTCACGAACGGCGACGTCTACACCGCCGACGCGGTGATCGCCGCCTCCGGCGCGAGCGCGCGCACGCTCGGCGTCCCCGGCGAGGACGAGCTGATGGGGTACGGCCTCTCGACGTGTGCGACCTGCGACGGCGCCTTCTTCCGCGGCGAGGACATGCTCGTCGTCGGCGGCGGCGACGCCGCCATGGAGGAGGCCACCTTCCTCACGAAGTTCGCCGACACGGTCTACATCGCCCACCGCCGCGAGGAGTTCCGCGCGGAGGACTACTGGATCGATCGCGTCCACGAGAAGGTCGAAGCCGGCGAGATCGAGATCATGAAAAACACCGAGCTGATCGAGGTCCACGGCTCCCGGGAGGACGGGGTCGACCGCGTCACCCTCGTCTCCAACGACAAGGGCCACCCCACCGATCGGCTGGACGACCCCGAGACCGAGGAGTTCGACTTCGACGTCGGCGCCGTCTTCCTCGCGATCGGCCACACCCCCAACACCGAGTACCTCGAGGGCACCGGCGTCGAGATGGACGGCGAGGGCTACCTGCGGACCCGCGGCGGCGACGGCGGCGGCCAGACCGAGACCGACGTTCCCGGCATCTTCGGCGCCGGCGACGTCGTCGACTACCACTACCAGCAGGCCGTCACGGCCGCCGGCATGGGCTGTAAGGCCGCGATGGACGCCGACGAGTACCTCGAAGACCGCGAGCGCGCCGAAGCGAACGCGGAAACCGAGGCCGCGGCGGCGGACGACTGACGCGTAGCGAACGGGGCGCAGCGTTACTGGCGGACCCAGGCTGTCGGGAAACCTTATTTTCCGCTCGCTCAATACGATCGGTCGAATCGACGTCCCGACGACATAATTGGCGGAGACAAGGCTGACGGAAAGAAGGCGGTTCCCGGTCAGAGAACGATCTGCTGACGGATCGGCGCCGTCAGAACGGGAACAACGACTCCGCTTCGAGATCCCGCTCCAGCAGCTCGATCTCGTGGCCGTCCTGGTCGCGCGTGAACGCGTACATCTCGTCGTTACTCTCGGGATCGCGGTAGTCGTCGGCCTCGCGGATCATCAGCTGTTCCCAGTCCTCGGTTAGATCGTCCACGCGCACGCACAGGTGACCCCAGCCGTCCCCTTGCGTGTAGGAGCGGCCGTCGTAGTTGTAGGTGAGCTCGACCGACATCGCCTCGTCGGCGGCGTCCGCGGGCTCGACGAAGTAGTTCGCGAAGGTGTCGGCCTCCCAGCGACCGACCTCGTCGTACTCGAACTTGCGGGTCCAAAAGCCCAGCGCCGCGTCGGCGTCCTCGACGCGGATCATGGTGTGGTCGATCGACCAGGTCTCGCCGACGTCGCGCTGGACGATCTCGATCTCGTGACCGTCGGGATCTTTGACGAATGCGTACCGCCCGCCGCAGGACTCGGGATCGCGGTAGTCCGCGACGCCCTGGTCCATCAGCTGCTGGTAGTGGTCTTCCAGTTCGCCCTCCGGGACCCGCACCGCGATGTGGCCCCAGGCGTCGCCGATCTCCACCTCGTCGGCCTCGTGATTGTGGGTGAGCTCGAGCATGGCTCCCTCCTCGCTCATCCCCTCGGGGCCGAGGTAGACGATCGTGAAGCCGTCGCCCTCGTAGCGGTCTTTCTCCTCGTACTCGAGGTGACGCTGGTACCAGTCGAGCGATTCCTCCAGATCCGAGACGCGGATCATCGTGTGGTCGACCGTTCCGTCCATGTGCGAGTGGACGGGGTCCGATCGCAAAAGCGTGTGGAAGGCGGTCGATACGTCCGGCGGGAGAAACGGTCGCTACCGGTGGCGCGCCACGGTTATCGTCGCGGACCCGTGCGAAGACGATCCCCCCGAGCCGATCGTCGTCTTCGTGTTCGGACGACGACCGGTCGTTGGACGACGGATCAGCTCTCCCGATCGATCCCGTCGTCTTCGCTAACCTCCCCGGTTCCAGTCGAGGGAT
This sequence comes from Halovivax sp., assembly GCA_007119345.1. GTDB lineage: Archaea > Halobacteriota > Halobacteria > Halobacteriales > Natrialbaceae > Halovivax. The sequence continues at coordinate 21,927 of SKPV01000087.1, read as the reverse complement.
CCGACGACGCCTCGGGCGCACGCCACCCCTCGGCCGCCGGCTTCACCGGCCCACCCTCGACCTCCCGCCGGGCGCTAACGGCCACCGGATCGACGCCCTTTCGGCGGGCGTCCAGCTCGGAGAGTCCGTAGTGGATTCCGACGAGCGTGATCCCGCCGAGCGGCAGGAGGACCAGCGGCGTGATCCCCGTGTGTCCCCAGACGAGCAGGAGGGCGGTCGCGACGATCCCCACGGTGACCGCGTAGTAGAGTTGCGTGCGCACGTGGTCGATGAGGTCGGCGCCGGTGAACGTCGACGACAGCACGGAGGTGTCGGAGATCGGCGAGGAGTGATCGCCGAAGATCGCCCCGGAGAAGATCGCGCCGACGATCGCCGCCACCACCGTGTGGTCGTTGGTCATCGCCCAGGCGACCGGGATGGCGATCGGCGTCAGGATCGCCATCGTCCCCCAGGAGGTGCCGGTCGAAAAGGCGATGAACGCCGCTGTCAGCAGGACGGCCGCCGGGAGCGCTCCAGCCGAGAGGTGTTCGCCGACGAAGCCCGCGACGTAGTCGCCGGTCTCGAGCGCGGCGACGACCTCGCCGATCCCCCAGGCGAGAACGAGGATGGTGACGGCGGTCAGCATGATACCGAAGCCGTCGATCGTGGTGTCGGTCGCCTCGCGGAAGCCGAAGATGTCGGAGGCCTTGCCGAGGACGAATCCCGAGAGGACCATCGCGAACGAGCCGTAGATCAGTGCCGCGGCGTAGTCCGCGTCCTGCACCATGTCGGTGAGGGACGCGCCCGGTTCGTACCCCGTCCACAGCGCCGTTCCCACCGTGACAACGACGAGGACGCCGACGGGTGCGAAGAAGTTGATCAATCGGGGGTTAGCGGCCGAGGGTTGGCCGAGGTCCGCCTCCACGTCCTGCATCGGCTGGGCCTCCTCGCGGTAGACCTTCCCCGTCCGCCAGGAGCGGTGCTCGGCGTCGAGCATCTCGCCGAAGTCCCGACGGGAGCCGACGACGATCGCGACCATCACGATCGCCAGGATCGCGTACATGTTGAACGGGATCGACTGGAAGAAGATCTCGAACGCCGACGGCGGATCGTCGAGGCCGATGTCCTCGTAGGCGCTCGAAATGAGACCGAGCTGGAACGCGACCCACGAGGAGAGGGCGATCGTCGCCACCGGCGCGGCGGTCGAGTCGACCACGTAGGAGAGCTTCTCTCGAGAGATCCGAAGCTGGTCGGAGACGTCTTTCATCGAGCTGCCGACGATCGCCGTGTTGGCGTAATCGTCGAAGAACAGCAACAGGCCGAGCACGAACGTGGCGGCCATCCCCTTTCGCTGGGTGTCCAGGTGCTGGAGCGCCCAGTCACGAACCGCGTAGGCGCCCCCGAGATTCCAGATCATCGCCACGCCCGAACCCAGCAGCAGGGTGAACACGAGGATCTGGGCGTGAAAGCCCTCGTCGGCGATGATCGCCCCGACGATCCAATCGAACGTCTGGAAGACGCCGAAGCCGCCCGCGACGACGCCCTCGAGCCAGCCGACGGGATCGTCGAAGAAGTCCGGCCCGCCCGCGTAGAAGACGGCGCCCGCCCAGATACCGAGAAACAGCGAGAGGACCGCCTTGCGAGTGATGATCGCCAGGACGATCGCCAGCAGCGGTGGAACCAGCGAGATAGCACCGAACTCGGACATGCCGCGGCTTCCACGAGGTGAGAATTAATTAGGTGCTGCGTACAGCGTCGGTGAGCGTCATTACCGGGCGAGTGCGGCGGTCGACGAACGCGAGCCGACCGGCGCGCCCTCACCGACGCAAAATCAGCTTCAGCACGTCCTCGTCTTCGAGGACGTGGCCCGTGCCGACCTGCTGTTCGTCGTGGGTCGCGCTCGGCCCGGTGATGCGCGCGAACCGGAAGCGCTCCTCGAAGTCGCCGCCGAGCTTCTCGATCGCGTCCTCGACCGTCGCGCCCGCCTCGATCACGAGGGGTTCCTCCCAGTCGATCCCCCGACCGGGCTTGTCCATGTAGACCCGGATGAGACCGAGGTGCTCCCAGATTCGGTCCTTGAGGGCGTCGAGACCGCGCTCTTGCTCGGCGCTGATGAACGTCACCGCCTCGGGGTCGAGGTCGCGCTCGCGGAGCTGCTCGTCGACGGTTTCCTTGTACCCGGGGTCGATGAGGTCGACCTTGTTGACGCAGGTGATCGAGGGGATGTACTCGCGGTTGTCCATCAGCCCGTCGATGAGACGGTCGATGTCGACGGTCTCCTGGAGGTTGAGGTCGGCGTTGACGTAGCCGTGTTCCCGGAGGACGTCCTTGATCGTCGCCTCGTCCAAGTCCTGGTCGGTGCTGGAGGTGATCTTGATGCCGTCTTTGTGTTTGCGGCGAACGGTGACCCGCGGGGGCTCCTCGTCGACGCGGATCTTGATGTCGTAGAGTTCCTCCTGGAGTCGATCGTACTGTTCGATCTCGAAGACGGAGAGGACGAAGACGACGAGATCGGCGTTGCGGACGACCGCGAGCACCTGCTTGCCGTCGCCCCGGCCCGTGGCCGCACCCTCGATCAACCCGGGGACGTCGAGCAGCTGGATGTTCGCGCCCTTGTGCTTGAGCATGCCCGGGTTGACGTCGAGGGTCGTGAACTCGTAGTTCCCGGTCTCGCTCTCGGCGTTCGTCAGCGAGTTCAGCAGGGAGGATTTGCCGACGCTCGGGAAGCCGACCAGCGCGACCGTCGCGTCGCCGGTCTTCTCGACGGAGTAGCCGGTCCCGCCACCCGCGGAGGACTGATTCTCGAGCTTCTCTTTCTTCTCGGCGAGTTTCGACTTCAGTCGGCCGATGTGGGCCTCCGTCGACTTGTTGTAGGGCGTGCTCGCGATCTCCTCTTCGATCTCGCGGATCTCCTCCTCGAGCCCCATGTATCCGTACGCAGCCGGTCGCGTCGAAAAACCCTTTCCATGCGCCCCGGGACGGTTCCGGGTTCACCCGCCGCGTCTCCCGGCGCGAGTCGAGCCGGGTCCGTCCACCGTTCCGCACGTCCCGGGTCGGACCGGGTCCATTCACCGTTACGTACGTCGCGAGTCGAGCCGGGTTCTTCGACGATCCGCGTGCCACAGATAGAGCCGGATTCGTCGCCCGCAGGCCTGACCGCGTTCCAACTCGTCTCCGGCCGATCGTCCGGACCGGTGGGAGTGGCCGTTCGACCTGTTTCCGGACTGTTACCGATGGAAACGTAATTTCGGTACGTATAAACCGGGGGCCGGTCAATCCCCTGATATGGTGACGCCGTCGATGCTGCGCGACAGCACCCAGATCGTGCTCCCCAGGGAGGCCCTCGACGGCCTCGACGCGCAGCTCGACGAGCAGTTCACGGTAACGATCGTCCCGGAGACCGAGGCGACCTACCGCATCATCGGGAGCCCGGTCGTCATCAAGGACGTCAACGAATTTCTCGCGAAACGCGGCGTGAGCATCCGGTGACGACGCCCACTTCCGACGGGACGGAGCGCGAGCGCACGGTCGATCCACGACGTCGACGATCGCCGGAGCCAGTCCGGCCGCGACGTGGGCGAGTGCCGGCGGCGGTCGGAACGCGCCCGCGGCCGCGGAGGGGCGAATCGTGACCGTCGTCCTCGCCGGCGTGGGCGCCGACACGACCAACCTTGGCGCGCTGGGTCCGCTGTACGACGACGGTACCTTCGAGTACGTGCCCATTCCGGAGAAGACGCGCGAGACCGACGAGACCGAGACGCTCGGCTCCTGGGAGCTCCGACGCGGCGATCGAACCGCCGCCGACCTGACGACGCGAATCCGACCGCGGCCGGTCAGGGACGGCGAGGTCGCGGTCGCCGGTCCCGAACTCGCGGACTGGCCGCTGCACCGGGATCCGAACTTCGAGGCGCTGACCTACGGTGAACACCGGACCAGCGGCTACGTCTCGCGGCTGCGCGCGCTCGAGCCGGGCGACGCCGTCGGATTCTACGCCGGCCTCCGGCGGCCGGGCGGCGACCGCGCCCACCGCTATCTGATCGGGTACTTCACGGTGGACGCGGTCGACGTCGTCGAACCCGGAACGCCCGCGCCGGAGCGCGAACGGATCCTCGGGCGCCACGCCGAGAACGCCCACGCCAAGCGCGCCCGCGACGGGGAACTCTATCTCGCGGACAAGCCGGTCGTGCTCGTCGACGGGACGACGCCGGGCGGGCTCTTCGATCGTCACCCGATCCGGCTCAGCGAGTACGAGGTGAAGCCGGGGAACACGCGCGCGGGCTACTACCTGCGCGAGTCGGTGGCCGACGAGTTGCGAGTCGTCGCCGGCGGCGAGAGCATGACCTACAAGCCCGCCTACCGATGTGCGCTCTCGGGCCCGGCGTTCGCGTCGCTGGTCGGATCGCCTCGAGAGCGTCGCTCGACGCCTCTGGGACGCTGATTCGGCCCCGCACCGGGCCGACCGAGATACCGGTAAGTTTTGGCGAGATTTCCGGGCCGACCGGAGCCGGCTCCGCCGGCGACTCGCCGGTACCCGCCGCCCGTCGACGCGAGACCGATCACACCTCGATCCGCCGGACAGTTCGGCGTATCAACTACCGGCAAGTTTTACCCGGAGCCGCGTCTGAAATCCAAACTTGCCGGTTAGAGGCCTTGAAACCCGCAATCTTTTGGGTTTAGAAAATAGAGGGTATGGTATGAGGCGAAATGAAACTCGACGGAAGTTCCTAATCGGCGGCGTAACCGCGGGTGCGCTGGCACTCGCCGGCTGCGCCACGGGCGGGGACGATACCGACGACGAGGCGACCGACGACGACCACGATCGCGACGACGACGCGGCGGACGACGACTCGACGGACGTGGACGACGAGGTGCCGGCCTACGAGGTCTGGGCGCTCGACCAGGGAACGGACACGATTTACCTCTACGAGCCGGACGAGGACGGCTACGGCGGCGACGAGCCCTTCGCGCACGCGGAGACGATCGATCTGAACGACCTGCTCGACGACGAGGGACCGATCGTCCCGCACATGATCGACTACAGCTCGGACTACGAGTACGCCGCGATCGCCTGCACGGCCGGCGCGCGAACCCTCGTCTTCCGGACGGACGATCGGGAGCTCGTCGCGGAACTCGATACCGGCGCGGGCTCACACTTCGCGGGCTTCTCGCCGGACGACGAGTACCTCCACGTCGACGCGATCGGCGAGGAGGCGATCGTGCGGGTGGAGGCGGACCTGGCGGACGAGGACTTCGAGATCGTCGAGGAGATCGACCTGCGCGAGGACGAGACCGTCCTCGACGCGGGGATCGAGAGCGGGGCGCCGATCTGCCACCAGTACGCCCGCGACGGCCGATCGCTTCACACCCTCGGTCCCGCCTACGGCGACGGCGCGCTGGTGGTCGTCGACCACGAGGAGTTCGCGGTCGATCGCGCGTACTCGAACGACGAGCTCCCGACCAACTGCGGGACGGTCCCGCACCCGACCGAGGAGAAGTTCTACCTCACCGCGGGCGCACCCTCCGATCCCGACGAGGACGGATCGGGCGTCGGCGACTACTACGTCTACGACACGGCCGAAGACGAGGTGCTCGTCGACGGCGAGAGTACCGAGGGCGTCGACGCCCACGGCTTCTGGTTCACCCCCGACGGCGAGGAGCTGTGGGTGCTGAACCGCGAGACCAACGACGGCGTCGTCCTCGACCCCGAGACGGACGAGGTCGTCGAGGAAATCGACGCCTTCGGCCCGGCGGACGACGACGACCCGGAGGAGAGCGACGCGCCGGACATCATGTGGGCGACCCCGGACGGCGAGTACGTGGTCGTGACGCTGCGCGGACCCGCGCCGCTGTCCGGCGACCCGCACGCCGCGACCGGCGTCACGCCCGGCTTCTCGGTGCTGGACGTCGAGACCAAGGAGATCGTCGGCGTGGTCGAGCCCGACCCGATCGACGACTACGACGAGGAGGATATCGAGGCCGCCCGCGAGGAGGACGACGACGCCCCGGCGATCCCCGACTTCCACGGGATCGGCGTCCGGCCGATCGACGACTTCGACACCGCGATCGACACGTCGCCGCCGTACTGACACGGTCGATCGAATCGGACGAGCACGGAGACGCCCGTTCGGTTTCCGGTGAGCGGGCTCCCGGCACGCCGTTCGGTTTCGAGTGAGCGAGCACCCGACGCGCCGCGACCGAGCGAACACTCCGAGCGGCGTCGCGGTCGCCCATCGGTGTCCGGTCGCCCGATCGGGCGCACCCGCGGACCCGACGGCGTCACTCGCGCTTCAGCCCGGGATTCGTCACCGCACCGTCGTCCGCCGGGCCGAAGTCCCGGCAGTACTTCGCCAGCACCCCGCCCGCGTAGGCGGGTTCGGGCGCTTCCCACGCCTCCCGGCGGGCGTCGAGTTCGTCCTCCGAGAGGCCCACCTCGAGCCTCCGCTCGGGCACATCGACGGTGATCTCGTCGCCGTCCTCGAGCAGCGCGATGGGGCCGCCGACGAACGCCTCCGGGGCGACGTGGCCGATCATCGGCCCGCGAGTGGCGCCGGAGAACCGCCCGTCGGTGATGAGCGCGACGTCGTCCTCGTGGCCGGCGCCGACGACCGCCGCGGTCACGCCGAGCATCTCTCGCATCCCGGGGCCCCCGCGCGGCCCCTCGTTCCGGATGACGATGACGTCGCCCGAGGAGATCTCGCCCTCCTGGACGTAGGCCATCGCGTCCTCCTCGTGCTCGAAGATCCGAGCCGGGCCCTCGTGGTGGAACAGATCCTCCCCGGTCGCTTTGAGCACGGCGCCGTCGGGGGCGAGGTTGCCCGAGAGGATCTTGATCGCGCCCTCCGGCTCCTTGGGACCCGTCACCGGGTAGAGGAAGTCGGCGTCGATGTCCTCGTCGGCGGGCAGGCCGTGCTCGTCCTCCAGGACGCGGAGTTCCTCGGCGATCGTCCGGCCGGTCACCGTCCTCGCGTCGGCGTGGAAGCGGTCGGCCTCGAGCAGCCGGCGGATCACCACCGGCACGCCGCCGACCTCGTGGAGGTCGTTCATGACGCGGGCACCGCCGGGCTGGAGGTCCGCGATCTTGGGCGTCCGCCGGGAGATCTCGTCGAAGTCGTCGATCTCCAGATCGACGTCGGCCTCCCGGGCCAGCGCCAGCAGGTGGAGGACGCCGTTGGTCGAGCCGCCGATGGCGGTCTGGAGGGCGATCGCGTTCTCGAAGGACTCGCGGGAGAGGATCTCGGAGGGGCGCCGGTCGCTCTCGACGCACTCGAGGGCGAGCTCGCCGGCCCGACGGGCCACGGCGTAGCGCTCGTGGTCCTCCGCGGGTGGCGAGGCGCTCCCCAGGGGCGCCAGGCCGAGCGCCTCCGAGATGGCGGCCATCGTGTTCGCGGTGAACATGCCGCCGCACGATCCCGCGCCGGGGCAGGCGTTTCGTTCGAGCTCGTCGAGCTCGTCGGCGTCCATCTCGCCCGTCCCGTACGCGCCGACGCCCTCGAACACCTGGACGATGGTGACGTCGCGACCATCGTGCTCGCCGGGCATGATCGAGCCGCCGTAGAGGAAGACCGAGGGCAGGTCGGTCCGGATCGCGGCCATCATCATCCCCGGCAGGTTCTTGTCGCAGCCCGCGACGGTGACGAGCGCGTCCATCCGCTCGCCGAAGGCGACCAGCTCGACGCTGTCGGCGATCACCTCGCGCGAGATCAGCGAGGCCTTCATCCCCTCGGTCCCCATCGAGATGGCGTCGGAGATGGTGATCGTCCCGAACTCGATCGGCATCCCGCCCGCCTCGTCGATGCCCTCGATCGCCGACGCGGCGACGTCGTCGAGGTGGACGTTACAGGGCGTGATGTCGGCGGCCGGGTTCGCCACGCCCACCATGGGCGAGGCGAGGTCCTCGTCGTCGAAGCCCATCGCCCGGAACATCGCGCGGTGGGGCGCCCGGTCGGCGCCCTCGGTGACGTCGCGGCTGGGAAGCCGCTCGGATTTCCCCCGTTCGAACGGGTCGTCGGTCATGGCTCGCAGGTCGGGCCCCGCGGCCATAAGTGCCCCCCTCGGGGCGGCGATTGCGGCTCGGACGAACCGGTTCGCGTCCCCGCGAGGCCGACGCGACGATCGTTCCGGGGGCTTTTTGCCGGCGCCCTCCAATCTCGGCACGTGAACGAGGAGGCGATTTCGACGGGCTGCGAGCCGGTCGACGAGCTGCTCGGCGGCGGGTTCGAGCGCGGGACGGTGACCCAGCTGTACGGACCGCCCGCCTCGGGGAAGACGAACCTCGCGCTGAGCGGCGCCGTCGAGGTGGCGGCCGCGGGCGGTACCGCGGTCTTCATCGACACCGAGGGCGTCTCTGTCGATCGCTTCGAACAGTTACTGCACGCGCGCGTCGGCGACGACGCCGACGAGCTCGCGAACGTGGAGTCGATCGCCTCCCGGATCGTCATCGAGGAGGCCCTCGACTTCGAGGAGCAGGCGGAGGCGGTCCGCGACGCGGAGGAGTTCGCCGAGCGGGCCGACCTGATCGTCCTCGACAGCGCGACCGGCTTCTACCGGCTCGAGCGCGGCGAGGACGCGAACGCCGGCGACGCGCTCCGACAGGTGACCCGCCAGGTGACCCACCTGCTCTCGCTGGCGCGAAAACACGACCTGGCGGTCGTCGTCACCAACCAGGTCTTCGCCGACCCGGACTCCGACCGGACGCGGGCGCTCGGGGGGAACACCTTGGAGCACTGGACCGGCACGATCGTCCGCATCGACCGGTTCCGCGGCGGGAATCGCCGAGCGACGCTCGAGAAACACCGCTCGAAGCCGGCGGGCGGGTCGGCCCAGTTTCGAATCACCGATTCCGGACTGTCGGGAAGCGACGATCCGGCCAGACCGTAGTCCCTCGACCGAAACCGGCGTTCGTTCTCGGCGAGTCGGGCGGTCGGACCGACCACTGGAACGACCGCTCCGCGGCGCGATCGCGGCGAACGAAACGGGCAGCGACGACGTGCCAGCGGCGCGTTCAGTTACGGTTCAGGTTCTGCGGCGACCGGATCGCTGACACCTATCTCGGCGACGAATCCGCCTCGCCGACGACGAATCCCTCTCGCCGACGACGAATCCCTCTCGCCGACGACCGCCCCGCTTCGACCTCAGAGCTCGTTGAGCTTCCGGAGCAACTGACCCCGGTACTCCTCGTCGCTGCGGATGCCCTTCATCTCCAGGACGTTGCGCTCGAGTTTGTCGAGCGCCACGCGGAAGGCGCTCTCGGCGCCGTAGCCCTCGCCCGAGCCGGCGACCTGGCCCTTGCTCGTCCGCAGGCGGATCTGCGACCGGATCAGCGGTTGGCCTCGGAGCTTCTCTTTGTGCTCGTGGAAGCGGACGTGGGCGTGGTGGACCCGCATCTTGGCGTACTTGTCGGCGACCTCCTCGATGCTGATCACGATGTCTTCGCGGCTCAGCGTGTCGAGCTGGGAGACGTTCGTAATCTGGACGTCCATCTGTTCTTCCTCGGTGAACGTCAGCGCCCGGAGCACGTCGGTCTTGGTGACGACGCCTTCGACCTCCCGGTCGTCGTCTTTCGGGGTGACCACCAGCCCGGCGTAGTCGTACTCGAGCATGGTCTCGACGGCCTCGCGGACGGTCGTCTCGAGGGACGTCGTCTCGACGGGGCTGTTCATGATGTCGTAGACCGGGACGTCGAGCATCCGCTCGTTGTCCCCGACGCGGTCGCCCTGGGTCATCCGCTGGTTCTCGCGGATGACGAAGTCGGCGATGTCGTGGGTCGTGACCACGCCGGTGAGAAAGCCGTTCTCGTTCAGAACGGGGAGCCGGGAGATGCCGTGTTCGCGCAGGTAGTTGATCGCCTTCCCGATGCCGTCGTCCTCGGCGATCGTGATGGGATCGTCGGTGTAGACGTCCGCGACGTTGATCGCGTCGAGGTTCTCGAGCACCGCCCGAAGGATCGCGTCGTCCGTGACGACGCCCCAGAGTTCGTCGTCCTCGAACACCGGGGCGATGGTCGCGTTGCCCTCGATGAGTACCCGCGCCGTCTCCCGGACGCCCTCGTGACGATCGACGGTCGGCGCCGGCGCCTTTCGGCTCGGCTTGATCAGCGCCGCCACCTTCGCGTCGTCTTCGACGTGGCTCTGGAGGACCTGCCGCTCGCTGATGACGCCCTCGTACTCGCCGTCGTCGACGACGATGATCCCTTTGGGGTTACCGTTCTCGAACGTGGAACGGACCTTCCCCATGCGCGTGCCGACGTCGACCTCGAGATAATCCTGCGTGGCGATATCAGCAATATTCATCGTTTCGTCCGAATCTTGTGCCGCGACGGTATTTAACATATTGCCCGGCACGCACATCCCGCGGGCGAGCCGTCGCTCGAAACATCGTCCTCGCGATCGAGTTACCGTCGTGATCGCCCTCTTGCGGGCGGTTCACGACCGCGATCGCCCCCTCCCGGGCGGTCCACGCCCGCAACCGGCCCTTTCGGGCGGTTCACGCCCGAAACCGATCCCTTTCGAGCGAGTCGTAACCCGAATATGCCGGTCGCGGCTCCGGGAACCGGCGCGTCGCCACGCCGACCGGCGGGCGTTCTCCGTCGGGCTCGCAGAAACCGCCATTTTTGTTCGACCCCGTGGAACCGGCGGTATGGTACCGGACATCGGCGTCTTCGGGCGCTACACGTACCTCGCGACGGAGCTGTTCTGGGGAGCGGTCGCCGTCGGACTCCTGCGGCGAACCGGCGCCCTCGGGAGGGCGGCGGTGACGATCGTCGCGCTGTATCCCGTCGCTTACCTCTGGGATCGCTACACCCTGGCCGTCGGGGTCTTCAGCATCGAGTTGCGTACGGGCGTCGACGTGGCCGGGATCCCGCTCGAAGAGCACCTCTTCATGGCGGTCGTTCCGGGGCTGGTGATCGGCGTCCACGAGACGCTCTTCGGGACCGACTCGTCCCGGTGAGCGCGGGGGCGACGGCGGCCGCCGTTCCTCGACGGCCCGCCGCGCCCGCTCGCGGGGCGCACCCGACTCAGCGTTTGCGAGAGAACCACAGGTCCATAGGCCCGCGACGGGTATCCCTCGGCAGATGAACGATTCGCCGGGAGGCGATCGAGGCGCCGGCCGAGCGGCCGCGTCGACCGACCCGAGCGCGTCGTCGGGGCCCGGGGCGACGGATCGCGGCCTCTTCGGCCTGGTCTGGGGACTGCTTCGCCTGCTGTTCGTCCTCGTGCTCCTCGCCGGACTGGCGATCGCCGGCGCCCTCCTCGCGCCCGGCCTCGTCGACGAACTGGTCGAGGAGCGGTCGCCGATCGAAACCGAGGATCCCCCGCCGACGGGCGATCACGATCCCGAGGTGACCCACCCGGGCGATCCCGGCAACGGGAGCTACGACGGCGAGCGGGCGACGATCGAGACCGCCGACGTCGAAGCCTTCGTCCATCACGAGGTGAACGAGGTGCGCGCCGAGCACGACCTCGAGCCGATCGAGTGGGACGGGACGGTCGCGTCCGTCTCCCGGGCTCACAGCGTCGACATGTCCGAACGCGATTACTTCGCGCACACGAACCCCGACGGCGAGGACCCGATGGACCGGTTCCGGGAGGTCGCCGACTACTGTCGCGGCTACGGCGAGAACATCGCGATGACGTGGGCCGACCGGGAGGTGCAGTCGGACGGGGGAGACACGGTCGGCCCGTACGAGACCGCCGAGGCGGTCGCCGAGGGGCTCGTCGGTCAGTGGATGGACTCCCCGGACCACCGGGAGGCGATCCTCGACGAGGACTGGGACCGCGGCGGCGTGGGGGTCTACCTCACCGACGACGGACAGGTGTTCGCGACGCACAACTTCTGTACGGAGTGGTAGGCGAGCGGGTGCGCCCGAACGACGATCGCGGTCCCATCGGAATTCGACGCCTGTGAGCGAATCGCGGTCCGTCGCGCCTCGGTGTCTGTGAGCGCTCACCACTCCTCGCGCTTCGACGACTGCGACGATCGCACACACTGATCATCGTAGAGACCGACGATCGAGTATGGACGCGCGAGACGGGATCGTCGCCGTCTATCGGACGGCCTCGGATCGCGAACTCACGCTTCTGGCGGCGGCGTTCGCCTACTACGCCTTCGTCTCGCTGATTCCCCTGGTGCTGCTCGCGCTGGTCGTGGGCTCGCTGCTCGGCGGCGAGCGCGTCGCCCAGCAGCTGGTGCTGTACGCGGGGGACCTGCTCCCGCCGGCCGGCGAGGAGCTGCTCGCGGAGGCGCTGACCACGGAAGCCGGCCGCGCGCAGGCGACCCTCGTCGCGCTGGTCGTCTCGGCCTGGGGGGCGCTGAAGGTCTTTCGGGGGCTCTCGATCGCCTTCGATCGCATCTACGCCACCGTCGCGGAGAAGTCGTTCGCCGAACACCTCGTCGACGGCGTCGCGACGATCGTCGCGGTCGCGGGCGGGCTCGTGTTGATGGTGATCGTCGGCGTCTTCCTCGGGTTCGCCGCGGGCCGGACCCCCTTCGGCGGTGCGCTCGGCTGGCTCGGACTGCTCGTCGGCCTCACCCTCGTCTTCCTGCCGATCTACTACGTCATGCCGCCGATCGAGGTCGAGGTGACCGAGGTCTTGCCCGGCGCCGTCTTCGCCGCGGTCGGCTGGGCGGCCCTCCAGTTCGGCTTCCAGGTCTACGCCGCCAACGCCGCCCGCTGGGAGGCCTACGGCGCCGTGGGCGCCGTCATCCTGTTCGTCACCTGGCTCTACTTCGCCGGGATCGTCATCCTGCTCGGCGCGGTCGTCAACGTGGTCTGGACCGACGAGGTCGACGCGGAGGCGGAGTCGGCGACCGTCGCGGAATCGTGATCGTCCGGCGGTCGCCGGCGGACCCTCGCCCCGTGGACCGTCCCGGTCACCACGCCCCGCTCAGAACGAACCACAGCCCGACTGCGACGAGCACCGCCGCCGTGATCGCGGGCAAGTGCGGCGTCCACCGCTCGACTTTCTCCTGGTGGCGTTCGTAGCCGGCGATCAGCAACAGCGTCGGGGCGAGGATGGCGCCGATCACGGCCAGCGAGTAGATCAACATGAGTTCCAGACAGAAGTCGGTGCCCGCGCAGATCGCGAGGATCTGGACCGGCTCCTCGTGGGCGAACCCGAGCAGGAGCGCCACGGCGCCGAGCGAGAGCAGCCCCTGTTCGGCGTGCTCCTGGGTCGGGTGGGCGTGTCCGCCCCCGGGAATGAACGATCGAACGCGGCCGAGCAACCCCTGGCCCGACTCGGAGCCGCCGTCGGGTGCGTGATCGTGGCCGCGTTCGTCCTCGTGGGCGTCGTCCTCGTGGGCGTGGCTGTCCACGTGCGCACGAGCGTGCTCGTCACCGTGCGTATGAGCGTGCGTATGCTCGTGATCGTAATCGTGCGTATGACCGTGCTCGTGATCGTGCGTATGACCGTGCTCGTGATCGTGGCCGTTCTCGTGCGAATGATCGTGCTCGTGACCGTGGCCGTTCTCGTGCGTATGACCGTGCTCGTGATCGTGGCCGTTCTCGTGCGAATGATCGTGCTCGTGACCACGCTCGAGGTCGTGCGCGTGACCGTGGCCGCCGCTCGCGTACTCGTAGATCCCCAGGGCGATCAGCAGCGCCCCCGCCAGCGGCTTCATCCACGGACCTTCGGCGAAGGCGGCGAAGCGGCTGAACCAGAAGTACGCGAGCACGAGCGCCACGCTGCTGATCAGGTGGCCGATCCCCAGGATCAGCGCGGCGGCGGTTCCGCGGATCCACTTCCGGGGATGTGCGAGGGCGTACGTCGCCGCGATCGGCCACCCGTGATCGGGCAGGACGCCGTGGACGATCCCCAGGGCGATCACGCCGACCACGACCGCGAGTTCCATGCACTACCCGGGGGATCGGGGCCTCATACGAGTTGTTACTACGGATTCGGGAGGGGCGTATTACGATCCGATCGGTCGGCCCGGGCCGGCGCGTTCGTCGCGGAACCCGAGCGAACGAGACCGACCGTGGCGGCTCGGACAAAAGCCTTTGACCGACGGGTCCCGACGAGGGGATATGCGAACCAGTCTGTCGGTCCCGGAAGACCTCCTCGCCGAGTTCGACGCGACCTGGCGGGCGGAGGGGATGGACTCGCGCTCGCGGGCGATCCGCGAGGCGATGGCCGAGTACGTCGAGCGCCACCGCGATCTCGAAACCGCGACGGGGACCGTGACCGGCGCGGTCGTCTTCGACTACGAGCACGAGCGGGTGATCGAGGCCCTCCACGACGTCCAGCACGACTACCAGGACGTGATCATCTCGACGAGTCACGCCCACCGGCGCGATCGCTGCCTGGAGAGCATCTTCTCTCGCGGCCCGGCCGACCGGTTTCGAGCGCTGGTCTACGACCTCAAAGACTTCGACGGCGTCGGACGGGTGAAGGTGATGGTCCTGTGAGTGCCGAACGGATGATCCCGTACGTACCGAACGGATGATCCAGTAGACACGGAATCGACGGCCGGGCGCGGCCGAACCGCGGTTCGGCCGCTCCGAATCGCTCACTCCCGGTCCGGCAGGATCGCGTCGTAGCGGATCGCGAGACCGAGCGCGACGACGCCGAAACCGACGGCCAGCGTCAGCCCCGACTGCCAGGCGAGCGCGTTCAGCGCGCCGCCGACGAACGGCTCGAGGAACGTCGCCAGGGTCGACGGGGCCTCGGTCAGGGCCCCGGCGAAGAGGCTATCGGCGACCCGCGCGCCGGCGAGACCGGCGACGCCCGCGGCCGTCGAGACCGCGCCGATCGCGATCGCAGCGGCCGACGCGGAGCCGATCCACGCGAGGAGCCCGCCCGCCAGGAGGGCGACGACGGGGAAGACGACGCCGAGGGTGCTCGCCGTGCCCGTCGCGGACCGAGCGGTCTCCGCGTGGTCCATCGACTCCTCGTCGAGTTCGTCGGCGAGGTCGATCGCGTCCGGGACGCGTTCGTCCAGTTCCGCCTCGAATTCGGCGAGGACCGTCGTCCGCAGGTCGGTCATCGCGGACCCAACGCGGTCGGCGTACTCCTCGTAGCCGATCGCGCCGGTGAGCGCGTCGATCCGCGCCTCGGCCAGCTCGCGAACCGGCTCCTCGAAGCGTTCGGGGACCTCGCCGGTGCGAACCATTTCGTCGACGCGCTCGTTCGCCTCTTCGCGGGCTTCCGCCCGAATGTCCTCTCGGTTGTCTTCGTATGCCTGTCGCAGCTCCTCGTCGCTCAGCTCCCGGGCCGTCTCCTCCTGGATCGCCTCCTTCGCCTCCGCCTCGAACGCCTCGCGGTGCTCGAGGAACGCGGCTTCGCTCTCGGCCATCTCCTCGACGGCCGCACCGTGGTCGTCGTCCACGTCGCCAGGACCGATCGACGCCATCTCGGCCTCGACGACGGCGAGGACGTTCTCTTTCACGGGCTCCGTGTCGACCTCGAGGTGGAGCTCACTCGCGTCTCCCGACAGGTAGGCGTAGACGCGATCGATGTTCGCATCCACCTCGGCCCCGACGTGGTCCTCGTCGATCGCCTCTTCGAGGAGCGTCTCCGTCGAGAGCTCGATGGGGAGGCCATCCCCGGTATCGAGGTCGATCTCCTCGCGGAGTTCGGCTTCCAGCTCCTCGGCGATGACCGCTTCCAGGTTCGCCTCGTCAGCCGTCTCCGCGGCGTACTCCTCGTCCATGACGGTCCGATCCGCCGCCAGTACGACGTTCGCCGTCAGCAATGCGGCGAAGAACACGACGCAGAGAACCACGACAGCACCGGTTCGCGCGAGAGTCACGATACACCGAATGTCTATCGAAGGAGATAAACGCTGTTGCCGATCCGACCGCTCGGAACGACACGTACCGAACTCGAGCACCGGAGCGACGGCGTTCGGTTCGACGACGGAGAGAAGCTCGGGAACGGGCCGTTTCGCGTGCACGTCGCTGAAAAGTGGGTTAGGGCAGCGTCGAGCTATCGTGAGACGTGCTCTCTCCGCTGCGCGCGCCTCGCGTAGTTCAAACTACCGTATCACCTGTCGAGCGACGTGCTCGCCGCTTTGTTCCTCGCAATATGTCGCTCGAAAAGTGGGTTGGGGCAGATTTGAACTGCCGGCCTCCTCCATGTCAAGGAGGTGTCATAACCAGACTAGACCACCAACCCGTCTGGTTCGCGTTTGGCTGCACTCGAACGTTGCCCGCCCCCGTAATTGAAGGTTTCGAATCGGCCGACGTCTTCGGGTCGATGCGAGCGCTCCGGAGTCGGTGACGAGAGGCGGGCTCCCCGCCAGAGGCGGCCTCGCAGCCGGAACGCGCAGCTAGCCGTCCGCCGCCGGCTGGGGCAAACTCGAGCGACCGGATGGAAAGCGAGCGGGGGAACGAACGTACCCGGCAGCCCGGGCACGCGACGACGAACGACGGCGACGTCCGATAGCGTTAAGTCGATGTACTCATATGGACATCATAAGACAAGATCGTACACCAGTGATATCCTATGCAGGCACACGTCGAACGCGTCACGGACGGAACGGATCTGAGCCAGCGGGAGGCACGAACGGCCGCGTCCGCCCTCTTCGAGGGGGCGACGGAGGCCCAGATCGGCGCCCTGCTCGCGGGGCTGCGGGCGAAAGGTGAAACGGAAGCCGAGATCGCCGGCTTCGCGGAGGGGATGCGCGCGGCCGCGCGGACGATCGACCCCGAACGCGAGCCGCTGGTCGACACCTGCGGCACCGGCGGCGACGACCACGACACGATCAACGTCTCGACGACGAGCGCGATCGTCGTGGCGGGCGCCGGGGTGCCGGTCGCCAAACACGGCAACTACTCCGTCTCGTCCTCGTCCGGGAGCTCCGACGTCCTCGAGGCGGTCGGCGTCGAGCTGGAGAGCGAGCCCGCCGCCGTCGAGGCGGCCATCGAGTCCCACGGGATCGGCTACATGCACGCGCCGGCGTTCCACCCGGCGATGAAGGCCGTCATCGGCCCACGGAAGGAGCTCGCGATGCGAACGATCTTTAACGTCCTCGGGCCGCTGACCAACCCCGCCGGCGCCGACGCGCAGGTCGTCGGCGTCTACGACCCCGACCTGGTCCCCGTCCTCGCCCGATCGCTCGCGCGAATGGACGTCGACCGCGCGCTCGTGGTTCACGGCTCCGGCACCGACGAAATCGCGATCCACGGCGAGACGCGCGTCGCCGAAGTCGACGGGGACGACGTCCGGGAGTACGCCGTCGAACCCGCCGACCTCGGGCTCCCGCGTCACGACGTCGACGCCATCGCCGGCGGAACCCCCGCAGAAAACGCGGCCGACCTCGACGGGATCGTCCGCGGCGAGGTCGACGGCGCCAAGCGCGACGTGGTCCTGGCGAACGCCGGCGCGGCCATCTACGTCGGCGGGGGCGCCGGCTCGCTCGAGGGCGGCGTCGACCGGGCCCGCGAGGCGATCGATTCGGACGACGCCGCCGCGACGCTCGATCGACTGCGCGGCGAGGCGGTGAGGACGGTCGGATGACCCGCGTGAAGATCTGCGGCCTCACCCGCGAGGCGGACCTCGCGGCGGCCGTCGACGCCGGCGCCGACGCGGTCGGATTCGTCTGCGACGTGCCGGTCGAGACGCCCCGGGAGATCTCCGTCGCGCGAGCGACCGAGCTCGTCGCCGCCACGCCGCCGTTCGTGACGTCGGTGCTCGTGACGATGCCGTCGGGACCCGAACGCGCCATCGAGCTCGTCGAGGCGGTCGAACCCGACGCGATCCAGGTGCACGCGGCGCTTCCCCCAGGCGACCTCGCGTACCTGCGCTCGCGGGTCGACGCGAACCTCCTCGTCGCCGTCGGCGCCGGCGACGTGCCGGCGGCCGCCCGGTACGAGGACCTGGTCGACGCGCTCGTGGTCGACACGGTCGACGCAGACGGCGCCGGCGGCACCGGCGAAACCCACGACTGGGATCGCACCCGCGAGGCGGCGGCGAGCCTGTCGACGCCCGTCGTGCTCGCGGGCGGCCTGACGCCGGAGAACGTCTCGGCCGCCGTCAGTTCGGTGACGCCGTTCGGCGTCGACGTCGCCAGCGGCGTGGAAGCCGACGGCGGCGAGAAGGACGCCGACGCCGTCGGAGCGTTCGTCCGACGCGCGAAAGCCGACCGACCGCTCGCCGACGCGGTGGAGCCCTGAGACCATGACGGAGACAGCACCCGACCTCGAGAGAGCGGAGTTCGTCGACCTGGCCGGCGACGCCGACGAGCGACCCGCCGTCGTGCGCACGGCGATCGAACTCGACGTGGAGACGACGCCGCTCGCCGCCTACGCCGCCCTGACCGGACGTGCCGGTGCGGGCGACGGCGACCGGACGGATGGCGATCTGACGGGCGATGATCGGACGGATGGCGATCTGACGGGCGATGATCGGACGGATGGCGATCGGACGGATGGCGACCGAACGAGCGGCGATCGAGATCTCACGCGATACGCGTTCCTCCTCGAGAGCGCCGAGAAGACGGCGTCGAGCGACCCCGACGGGGCGTTCCGTCCCGGCGCCGCGAGCGCCGAGCGCCACGCGCGGTTCTCCTACGTCGGCTACGACCCGGAGGCCGTGATCACCGTCGAACCCGAAGGTACGTCGGTCGAGCCGCTCGCGCCGACCGCGCCGGTCGATCTCGTCGAGACGGATCCGGACGGCGACACGGTCGACGCGCTGCGGGCCGCCCTTCCCGACGTCCGACTGGCGAACGTCCCCGAGCGCGACCGCCAGCACCTCGACGGCGGCCTGGTGGGCTTTCTCGCCTACGACGCCGTCTACGACCTCTGGCTCGACGAGGTCGGCGTCGAGCGCCCCGAATCCCGGTTCCCGGACGCCCAGTTCCTGCTGACGACGAAGACGCTGGCGTTCGACGAGCGCGAGGGGACGGTCTCGCTGGTCTTCACGCCCGTCGTCCGGACCGACGACGACTCGGGCGCGATCTACGACGACCTCCGGCGGGAGGCCTCGCGAGTGGCCGAGACGCTCGCGGCCGCCGACGAACCCGCGACCGGCGGCTTCGTCCGCCGGAGCGAGACCGCCGGCTCGCGGGAGGCCTACGAGGACGTCGTCCGTCGGGCCAAAGAGCACGTCCTCGACGGCGACATCTACCAGGGCGTGATCTCCCGTTCGCGAGAGCTCACCGGGGAGGTCGACTCGCTCGCGCTCTACGAGTCGCTGCGCGAGGTCAACCCCTCGCCGTACATGTACCTGCTCGCCCACGACGACCTCACCGTGGTGGGCGCGAGCCCGGAGACGCTCGTCTCCGTGCGCGGCCGCGAGGTGATGGCGAACCCGATCGCCGGCACCTGCGCCCGCGGGGCCAGCCCCGTCGAGGATCGCCGGCTGGCCGGCGAGATGCTGGCCGACGACAAGGAGCGCGCGGAGCACACGATGCTCGTCGACCTCGCGCGAAACGACGTCCGCCGGGTCTCGGAGCCGGGATCCGTCCGGGTCGAGGAGTTCATGAACGTCCTCAAGTACAGCCACGTCCAGCACATCGAGTCCACCGTCACGGGTCGGCTGGCCGTCGACGGCGACGACGTCGACGCCGCCGAGGCGCGCCCGTCGGCCGGTGAGCGGGCGTCGTCCGACGCCTTCGACGCGACCCGGGCCGCGTTCCCCGCCGGCACGCTCTCGGGCGCGCCGAAGATCCGCGCGATGGAACTCATCGACGAGCTCGAGGCCGATCCCCGCGGACTCTACGGCGGCGGCGTCGGCTACTACTCGTGGACCGGCGACGCGGACTTCGCCATCGTCATCCGAACCGCGACCGTCGAGGATCGCGGCGCCGATCAGCTGATCACCGTCCGCGCGGGTGCGGGACTGGTGGCCGACAGCGACCCGACCGCGGAGTACGAGGAGACCGAGAAGAAGATGGACGGGGTGCTGGCCGCCCTCGCGGCGATCGAGATCGATCCCGGCGACGAGGGAGACGACGGCGTCGGAGGAGGCGACCGCGTCGGAAGGGGCGACGGCGACGAGGGAGACGGCGGCGACGAGGGAGACGACGGCGCACGGACGGAGGCGGACGAGTCGCCGCCGAAACGGATCGATTCGACGCCGGAGGTGGGCCGGTGAGCGCCGCTGTCGAGGCGGCCGAGGCGGACCGGCCCCACGTCCTCTTCGTGGACAACTACGACTCGTTCACCTACAACCTGGTGGAGTACGTGAGCGAGCACGCGACGACGGCGGTCGTGACGAATTCGGCGTCGCTCGCGGAGATCCGCGCGGCGGATCCGGACGCGATCGTCGTCAGCCCCGGGCCGGGCCACCCGAAGAACGACGGCGACGTCGGCGTCAGCCGAGACGTCTTCCGGACGGTGAGTCCGGAGGTACCGACCCTCGGCGTCTGTCTCGGCCTCGAGGCCGCGGTCTACGAGTACGGCGGGTCGGTGGGGCGGGCGCCCGCGCCCATCCACGGCAAGGCGTCGTCGATCGCCCACGACGGCGAGGGCGTCTTCGCCGGGCTCGAGCAGGGATTTCGCGCGGGTCGCTACCACTCGCTGATCGCGACCGAGGTCCCGGACTGCTTCGAGGTGTCGGCGACCGCCGACCACGATAGCGCGGAACGGAGTTCCGCCGACGCTGCGGCGGAACCCCAAGACAGGGAGTCGCTCGTGATGGGCGTCCGCCACCGGGAGCACCCGATCGAGTGCGTGCAGTTTCACCCGGAGAGCGTGCTCACGGCCGTCGGACACGACGTGATCGAGAACTTCCTCGCGACCCTCTGAGCGGCGCCCGTCGGGCGGCGACGGTCGCGACTTGCGAACTCAACCCAGGTAGCCGACGGCGACGAGCCCGCCGACGACGACGGCGCCGATCAGGGCCACGCGGACGGCGAGCCCGACGACGAACTTGACGATGGAGACCGCCGCGAACGCGACGATCACGGCGATCGCCCCCAGCAACAGCGGGGAGTCGGATGCAAGCGCCTGGACGGAATCGACGAGGGACTCGACCATGGTCCCAGAAGGGGCGATATCACCGTAATCGTTTCGGCTCGTGTGAACGACTGGCACGGGAGAGCGTTCGGGAACCGTGTCGGTTGGCGAAGCGGACGTGTTTTTAGCCCGGGGGTCGCAGTGACGCCCATGACGTTGCCGACGGTACTCGATGACGGGGACGCGCGGGCGATCGACACCCACGCCCACCAGCCGACGAGCGAGTTCCTCCACGACGCCGGCGGGGAGATGATGAAGGACGCGGCCGACCGCTTCGGGGCCGACCTGGAAACCGACACCTACGAGAACATGATCGCCGAGTACCGCGAGGCCGGCGTCGGTCGCGCGGTGTTGCTGGGGTGGGACGCCGAGACCAACACCGGAAACCCGCCCGTCCCCAACGACTACGTCGCCGAGGTGCGCGACGAGTACGACGACTTCTTCGTCGGCTTCGGCTCCGTGGACCCCCTCAAAGACGACTGCGTCGAGGAGGCGGTCCGCTGCGTCGAGGATCTCGACCTCTCCGGGTTCAAGTTCCAGCAGATCGCCCAGGGGTTCGATCCCAGCGATGGCGCACACGCCGAACTGTGGGAGACCATCGAGGACCTCGGCGTCCCCTGCGTCTTCCACGGCGGCAACTCGACGCTGGGCGCCTGTTCCGCCGGCGGACGCGGGCTGAAAATCAAGTACGGGAACCCGATGCTGCTCGACGACGTCGCCGCCGATCACCCGGACCTCCGGATCCTGATCGCCCACCCCGCGTTCCCCTGGGAGAAAGAACAGCTCGCGATCTGCCAGCAGAAGGGCAACGTCTACATGGACCTCTCTGGCTGGATGCCGAAGTACATCGACGACCAGGTGCTCCACTACGCGAAAACCCTCCTGAAAGACAACGTCATGTTCGGCACCGACTACCCGATGATCGAACCCGAACCGTGGCTCGAACAGTTCGCCGAACTGGAGTTCCCGGAGCCGGTTCAGCGAAAGATCCTGTGGGAGAACGCGGAAGCGTTCCTCGGATTGTCGTAGCGACGGTCAGGCGACGG
>SKPV01000218.1 GCA_007119345.1 Halovivax sp. | reverse complement strand
GACTCGATCGTCTCCTTCACGTCTTCCCACACCCCGCCGGGCGATTGCTCGCCGTTTACCTCCGCCAGCCGACCCTGCTCTTCGTAGTGTTCGATGACGGGCTCCGTATTCTCCCGATAGACGCGCAGGCGCTCCCGTACCGTCTCCTCGGTGTCGTCCTCGCGTTGGATCAGTTCCCCGCCGCAGTCGTCGCAGACGCCCGCTTCCGACGGCGGATCGAAGTCGACGTGGTAGTTGGCGCCACAGTCAGCACAGACTCGCCGACCCGTGAGTCGATCGACCAGCTCGTCCTCGCCGACCGCCAGCGAGAGGACGACGTCGAGGTCCGTCATGTCCTCGAGTTCCTCGGCCTGTTCCATGTTTCGGGGGTAGCCGTCGAGGACGAACCCGTCGGCCTGGGTCAGCGCCTCCTCGACGATGGCGTTGACGACCGCGTCGGGGACGAGTTCGCCGCGGTCCATGTACTCTCGCGGCGTGTCGTACTCCAGATCGAGCTCCGAGATGTCCATCCCCTTGTTCGCCCGGAGCGCGTCCCCGGTGGTGACGTGCTCGACGTCGAACTCCTCGGCGATTCTCCCGCTCTGGGTTCCCTTGCCCGCGCCCGGTGCGCCGAGGATCAGGATCCGTGGCTGGCTCATGGCCGGAGGTTCGCCGCCGTCGCATAAATGTTTAAAGAATGCCCCGCGAATTCGGCAACGTGACGCGATTCGATGCGACGACCGCGGCCGACCGTCAGCGGCTGATCGTCGAGGCGATCGCCGCCCACCGCGAGCGTGCGAGCCCGTTCTGCACGTTCGAAGTCGATCCGGCCTCGGCGGCGGACGTCGAAACGCTGGGCGTCCCCTGGATCCAGTTCGTCGACGGTATCGTCAACCTCGACTGCACCGAGGACGAACTCGAGCGATGCAAGTCGTTGATCGAGGAGTTCCCGGCGTTCAAGATCGACGAGCTGACCCGACCCGAGGATGCAGAGGGAGTGAACGTGCGCGTGAGCGCGAAGGCCGACGCGAATCGGATCGCCCAGTTCGTCGATCGGGCGTTCGAACGCGTGTTCGACCTGCCGGGCGAGTACCGGCTGTGGGTCGTCGAGCTCTGAACCGGGTCGACGGGGTACCAGCAGTCGTCGAGCCCCATACGGACGGGCGGCCGGCGCGGTGGATCGGGTAACGAGACCGACGGGCGTTCAGTGCAGACCGTCGACGATCAGGGGTCGACCGCCCTGGTCAGCCTATTCGGAGGTCGCCGTCCCCCTCGTCGCCCGACTCGCCCTCGTCCCACTCGAGTTCGAACTCGACGCTCAGTTCGGCCGCACCGCTACCCTCGACCTCCCGCTCGGCTTTGATTTCGAACGTCGGACGCGTCGGGGGATCCATCGTCACCGAGTCGGAGCCGGATTCCAGCGAGACGGGGTCGCCGCCGTCGAGCGCGTCGGCGACCGAGCGCAGATAGTCGGCGATCTCGCCGCGGTCCATCCGTCGCTCGAATTTGAAAAGTACCTCTTCGGTCATACCGATGGATACGCCGAGCGGCGTATTGAGGGTGTCGTCGTCCGTGTCGAAATCGGTCGGTGACGACCACCACCGAACACGACGACCGTTCGATCCCGAACCGCCGGTAACGAACCATCACCGGACGGAAAGGGGGCGTTGTCGCGAGGGCCGCTCGACCGCGTAACGACAGAATCAAGAGACGGGACCCGAACCTCGAAATGAGGAGCGGACGGTGGCGGGAGAGTCGAACCTGTTCGGTTTCGACGGTTCGCGGCGTCAACAGGCCGAAATCGGCGAGCCGTTTCCCAAATAGATAAGTGCTCCCGGCCGCCATCGTCCGACATCAAACCCCGGAAAACCGAGGTGAATACAATCTACGCCGAACTACTGACCCCGTTACAACAGACGCGCGTCGACGTCTTCGAGGAGATCTTTCTGGTCTTCCTCGGACTCGGCACCCTCGTCGGCATCGTCGTGGTCGCGTACACCATGTACAACGCGTACAAGTACCGCGATGTCGAGGAGCAGGCGGCCGAGGACGTCGACCGTCCGACCGTGGGAGAACTGCCGGTCGGTGGAGAGGGCGGCAAGAAACTGTTTCTCTCGTTCGGCCTCAGCGCGATCATCGTCGTCTCGCTGATCATCTGGACCTACGGCATGCTGCTGTACGTCGAAGACGGGCCGGACGAACTGGAGAACGGAGACAACGTCGAGATCGACGTCACGGCCTCGGCGTTCGCGTTCAGCTACGACTACCAGTATCAGGACGACGAGTACAGCGTCACGAACGAGCTCATCGTGCCACAGGGAGAACCGGTGGAGGTGGACGTGACGTCGAGTGACGTCTGGCACACGTTCGGCATATCGCAGGAACGCGTCAAAGCGGACGCGATCCCCGGCGAGAGCGACGAGACCTGGTTCGTCGCCGAGGAGACCGGACAGTTCGAGAACGCCGTCGAGTGCTTCGAACTCTGTGGGAACGGCCACAGCAGCATGCAACACGACATGATGGTCGTCGACGCGGACCTGTTCGACGCCGCCTTCGAGGCGGGCGCCGTCGGCGAGCTGTGGGACGCCATCGAGGCCGGCGAACTGAGCGTCGACTCCTCGCCGGAGGAACTCGACCAGCACCTCGAGGACCTCGAAGCGGAGGAAGAAGCCGACGACGAGGATGATGACGAAGCGGAGAACGACAACGATGACGACGGAGACGGCGACGATGAAGACGAGGCCGACGAAGACGACGACGAGGGAGGTGAGGACTGATGGGTGACCTGCCGCCCAAGCGCTCGATCAAGCGCTGGCTGGTGACGACCAACCACAAGGACGTGGGAGTCCTCTACCTCTCGACCGCGCTGTTCTTCCTGCTCTTCGGCGGAATCCTCGCGCTCCTGTTCCGCGCGCACCTCTGGGAGGCCGGCGGAACCGGCCTGCTCACGGACAGCGAGTTCAACCAGAGCGTCACGGCTCACGGGCTGTTGATGGTGTTCTGGTTCCTCTCGCCGTTCGCGTTCGGGTTCGCGAACTACTTCGTGCCCCTGCAGATCGGCGCGAAAGACCTCGCGTTCCCCCGACTGAACGCGATGAGCTACTGGTTCTACCTGTTCTCGGGCACGTTGCTGGCCGTCTCGTTCTTCCAGGGCGGCACCTTCGGCGGCGGCTGGACGATCTACGCGCCGCTGAACGTGCCGACGTACACGCCCGCGCTCGAGGCGACCACCGGCGCGAACTCGACCATCCTCGCGCTGTTCCTGTTCACGGTCTCGGTCACGATGGGGACGGTGAACTTCATGACGACGATCCACCGCCAGCGCGCGGAGGGGATGGGGCTCTGGAACATGCCCCTGTTCACGTGGTCGATCCTGCTGACCGTCTGGATGATGCTGTTCGCGTTCGCGGCGCTGCTCGCGGCGCTCATGCTGCTCACGATGGATCGCATCTTCCTGACCCAGTACTTCGCGACCGACACCGGGTCGGGGCTGCTGTGGGCGCACCTCTTCTGGTTCTTCGGTCACCCCGAGGTCTACATCGTCTTCTTCCCGGCGCTCGGGATCATGTTCGAGACCTTCCAGACGTTCTGCGGTCGACGGCTGGTCGGCCGGAAGTGGGTCATCATCGCGATGATCCTGGTGGCCGTCCAGTCGTTCCTCGTCTGGATGCACCACATGTTCCTGACGACGATCAACCTCGAGATCAAGACGCTGATGATGGCGACCACCATCGGCATCTCGCTGCCGTTCGACCTGATGGTGTTCGCCCTGATCTACACGATGGTGAAAGGACGGGTTCGGTTCACGACCCCGTTCCTCTTCTCGCTGGGGGCGCTCGTGCTGTTCATCCTCGGCGGGATCACCGGCGTCTTCCTCGGGGCCGTCGTCCTCGACTACGAGTTCCGTGGCACCTACTGGGTCGTCGCGCACTTCCACTACGTGATGGTCTCCGGCGTCACCGCGCTGATCGGCGGGCTCTACTACTGGTGGCCGAAGTTCTCCGGTCGGATGTACAACGAGTTCGTCGGCAAGGTCCACTTCGCCGCGTACTTCGTCGGGTTCAACCTGCTGTACTTCCCGATGTTCCTCGCCTGGGAGACGCCCCGCCGGGTCTTCCACTACAGCTCTGGCGACCTGCTCTGGCAGCAGATGGCGACGGTCGGGGCGTTCGTCTTCGGCCTCTCGTTCCTGATCATGTTCGCCAACCTGGCCTGGAGCCTGGTCTACGGGCCGAGGGCACCGGACAACCCGTGGAAGTTCTCCCGGACGGCCGAGTGGGCGATTCCCTCGCCGCCGCCGCTCGACAACTGGCCAGGTCGGCCGAGCTACGCGAGCGGTCGGCTCGAATTCGTCGAGGAGACCGACGCCCACCCCGCCGGGAGCGCCGCGACCGACGGCGGCACCGTCGAGGCCAGCGCGGTCGAGGCCGACGCCGAAGTCGGCGTCGCCGACGAACACGCCCACGAGGAAGAACACGCCGACCACGCCAGCATCTGGCCGCTGATGGTCGGCATCGGCGCGTTCACGATGTTCCTCGGACTCTCGGGGATGACGCCGTGGGTCGAATCGTGGATGTCGACCCAGATCGACGAACACATGGTGGGCGTCTCGCACAGCTACGTGGGGAGTGACGCGTCGACGTCGACGCTCTTCGGCGTGATCCCGATCTACCCGGCGATCCTGGCGATCGGGGTCCTGTTCACCGGGGCCTCCCTGTTCCAGTTCGGCCGCGAGCAGTTCGAGGCACCCACCATGGAGATCGCCGAACGCTGGCCGTTCGAGCGGGTCGGCAACACCAAGTTCGGCGTCTGGGTGTTCCTGGCCTCGGACGTCATCGTCTTCGGTGCGGCCATCGGCGCCTACATCTTCATGCGCCTCTGGGCCGGCTGGGGCGCGTTTGAACCAGTCCCGGACTACACGTGGGCGGGCTTGCTCAACACCTACATCCTGCTCACCTCGAGCTTCACGGTCATCCTCGCGCTCGTGATGGCCGAACGATCGAACAAGAAGGGGTTGATGGCCTGTCTCGGCGCCACCATCCTGCTCGGGCTGACGTTCATGGTCGTGAAAGCCTGGGAGTGGGGCGGTAAGTTCGCCGCCGGCGACTACTGGTTCAGCGGCCTCCAGTACTCGCTGTACTACGTCACGACCGGCCTCCACGCCCTGCACGTGATCCTGGGGCTGCTCATCGGCGGCTTCATGATCTACCGGATCTACACGATCGACGCCTACCTCGAAGACGAGCGGCCGGTGGAGTTCTTCGGGCTCTACTGGCACTTCGTCGACATCGTCTGGGTCATCCTCTTCCCGCTGTTCTACCTGATGTAGGCCCCGGCGGCCGGTTTTTCGGCCGTCCGCTCCCGAGCGAATCGGGCGCGAACGAACGCGACTCCGCTCGATCCGGGCGAACCGTAATCGTCACGCGTCACGTTCCCGGGTTCGGCCGTGGCGACGACCGGATCGGCCCCGGCGACGACCGATCGGCCACGGCGAACCGAACCGTCGATTCCGGATCGGCGACGCCGTCGGCAACCGCTCGAGCCCTGGCTGAACGCCTCGGTCGGGACGCGGGATTGTGCGTACCGAGACGGACCGGTGATCGGACCGACAGAACGGCGATCGCTGCGGGCCGTGTCGCACCTCGCGGGACGCGGCGTTCCCGGCGAGAGACGGCGTCGATCAGCAGCACGGTCCCACCGGCGGGAGGTGATAGCCGATGTCGCGGTCGCCCGCTCGATCGACCGGTGAGAAGGGGAGACCGATTCAGCGGTCGACGGCTCGGGCGCGGACCGCGAGCCAGCACAACGCTGCGAGGACCGCCGCGGCGAGGACCGCACCCGACGACGGCGATGGGGAGCCGATAGGATCCGACCCCTCGGTCGCGGTCGCCCGGGGCCGCGACAGCGTCACGTCGTGGGAGACGGTGGTCGCGCGCGGAAGAGTCAATCGCTCCTCGGCGGTGACGTAACCGTCTGCCGACACCGACACCGTCCGATCGCCGGCCGGGATCGTCAGCCCGTAGCGCCCCGCCGCGTCCGTCTCGGTGACCGCCCCGTCGACGGTTACGGTAGCCCCCTCGATGGGCGCTCCCGACTCGTCCGCAACGGTCCCCGAGACGGTCGCGCCGGCGAGTTCGTCGGCGGCCGCAGCGACGTCGACGACGCCGTGGCCGTACCGGTCGCTCGACCCGCCGTCGGGACGGGTCGCCGTCGCCGTCAGCACCTCCCGTGCGTCCGTCCCGTCGACGTCCTCGCCGATCGAGTCCAGCAACCCGACGGCCCCCGCGACGTGCGGCGTGGCCATCGAGGTTCCGGAGATGTCCGCGTACTCGCCGCCGGGCCAGGTGCTCGTGATACGGACGCCGGGGGCGACCACGTCGGGAACGTGGTACGTTTCGGGCCACTCCGGCGGGGGCGCCGCCCACTCCTCGCGGTCGACTGCCCGACCGCCGGAGAAGTCGGCGGCGAGCCCCTCGTCGTCGACCGCACCGACCGCGAACGCGTCGTAGACGCTCGCCGGAGAACCGGACGTGCCCGGCCCGTCGTTACCGATCGCGGCGACGACCGCGGTACCGCTCGCCTCGGCGTTGCGGACGGGGTCGACGAAGCCGTCGACCGTTCCGTTCACCCCGAAGCTCATGGTCAGCACGTCGGCCTCCTGGGCGACCGCCCACTCCATCCCCGCGACCACCTGCGCGAACGTTCCCGACCCCTCGGGGAGCACGAGCCCGTGCAACAGCTCGGCCTCGGGGGCCACGCCGACTGCGATGGCGCTCGCGTCGCCACCCGCGACCGTCCCGCTCACGTGGGTCCCGTGGGTGGCCGTGTCGTGGGGCGTGGAGCCCGGCACGAGCGCTCCGTGCCGGTCGAACTCGGCCCAGCCGCCGGGATGGGTCGGGTCGCCGTCGACATCGGAGTGGAGCTCGAGGTCCGGGTGCTCGGCGTCGAGACCGGTGTCGAGCACCGCGATACGCGTGCCGGCGCCCCGGGCGTCGTACTCCCCCCAGACGCGCGGGACTCCGATGCGGTCGATCGCTCCCGTCGCCTCGCCGGCGGTCGACCTGGCCGCCCGGTCCGTCGTCCCGCTCGCGACGCCCGCCGCCGAGCCATCGACCAGTTCGACGTCGAAGTTCTCGTGAACCGCCACCACGCCGTCGACGTCTGCCAGCGCCTCAACGTCCACATCGTCGAGATCCGCCTCCAGGACGACCGCGTTCGTCACCCAGAACGCGCTCTCGATCGTCAGGGCATCGGTCGATTTCACCTCGGCTTGCAGGGGCTCCCGCGTCTCCGCGGCGTGGGCTTCGAGGTGCGCGACGGGGTCGTCGGCGGTATCGGGCGGGGTCGTCCCCTCGAGGCGAACGACCACCTCGGTCGGCCCGTCCGCGTCGAGAAGTACGTCGTCGACTGGCACCTCGCTCGCGTTCGGCTCCCCGGTCGTGACCCCCGCGAGGGAGTTCCCGGCGTCGAGTGCGGTCGCCGACCCGGCGCCGACGAGCCAGAGCGAGCCGATCGCGAGCACCAGGGTGACGATCGCGATGGTGCCGACCGCGCCACCGACACGACCGGCGGCCTTTCCGGTCGGCGAACTCGACATGTTGGCCGTACCTCAAACCGGTGGGGCAAAGTCTTTGGGAAAGCGGGCACCGACCGTACGAGGGTCGCTCGACGTCGTCTCACCCGTCGGCGCGACGCGGAAAATCCGTCCCGTCGTCGGCCGTCACGTCCGGAACCGACGTGACACGCGGAAAACGCCCGAACCAGTTCCCCGATCGCATGAGGAAGCTATAAGTGAGCGCCTCACCGAGGATTTCCCAATGACGAGCGTCAGGACCTATACGATCATCTACGTGGTGTTGTTGGCGCTGGGCACCGGGAAGTTCCTCTTTTTCACGTTCGACTTCCCGTACGCGTGGGCGATGGGCGGAACGATGCTTCTGGCCGTCATCAAGTCCCTACTCATCGCGGGTTACTACCAGCACCTGGTTGACGAACCGCGCTCGATCTCGTACATGATGGCCATCGCCGTGTTCATGGTCTTCCTGCTCACGATCGCGGCGGGTTACTCGATCCAGGGATAGGCGTCGATCGCAGAAACTTCGTGTCGAATCCCACGTAGTGTAGCAACTCGAACGGCCGAAACGCAGCTCCGGCGTTTTCGTACTCATCTTCCTTCAGGGTCGACGATTGACTGACGACCGTCCACATCGACCGCGATGCAAACGTGTATGCAGCGCTGCGTGAACGGAAGGCGAGAGTCGGTCGGAGAGATCCCTACGCGTCGTATCTCGACGGGCGATGTTGGGAGTGACCAGCGACGAGATCGAGCGCGTGTGACCAGCGACGAGATCG
>SKPV01000181.1 GCA_007119345.1 Halovivax sp. | reverse complement strand
TACGAACTCGGCCGCTCGCCGACGGAGACGCAGGTCGGCGAGCCCCGCTATCGGACCGTCGACGTCCGCGGCGCGGGCGAGAAGGTCCGCGCGCTGGCGACGAACGTCGCGAGCGTCCACACCGACGGCGAGACCGTGACCGCCGAGATCGAGGACGTGGTCGAAAACGACGCGAACCCCAACTACGTCCGCCGGAACATCATCACGAAGGGCGCGATCATCGAGACCTCAGAGGGGACCGCTCGGGTCACCTCTCGCCCCGGGCAGACCGGCCAGGTCAACGCTCTTCTCGTCGAGTAATTCGGGCGCCCGTTCTCCCGCGCGTTCGTCGCTGGACGACGGGTGTGGGTATTACGATCCGGACGTCTCCGCGCCGGGGATACCCCGGACGGTGTAGAAAACACGGAGGCCAGACAGCCCCCGGCCCGCCCGGGGGCTGGGCCTGGCGAGACGCTCCGCGTCTCGCTGGCCGCTGTGCGACCGCTGACGTTCGACCCTTTAGGGTCTCGGCGCGGCCTTCTGCAGCGCCGTCTCGGCGATGTTGCCGCCGTAGTCGGCACAGCGCGAGAGCGAGTCGACGATCAGCCCGAGCGACTGGGCCTCGACGGGGTCGAGCCCGCGGAGCATGTCGTCGATGCGGCGGGTGTGTTCGTCGATCTCGAGGACCGCCTCGCGGGCGGCGTGCCCCAGCTCGTTGGCCCGCTCGCTCTCCTCGGCGACCAGCGCGTTCATCGACTTCTCGAGGACGTCGAAGGCGTCGTCGTGGAGCGCGACGAGGGCGTCGGCGACCGCCTGTGGAATCTCCCCCAACTTCAGGGCGAGCTGGCTGATCTTGACGGCGTGGTCGGCGACGCGCTCGAGCTGGCGGGCGCTCGAGTGGTAGTCGAAGCAGTCCTCGCGGGAGACGCCGAGGGCCTCGGCCGCCGTCGGCGAGCGGAGCGTCGCCCGGAAGATGCGCGAGACGACCAGGAAGAGCCGGTCGACGTCGTCGTCGCGCTCGATAACGTCCTGGGCGACGTCGTCGTCGTTCTCGACCAGCGCGCGGACGGCGTCCTCGAGCATCGACTCCGCGATGAGTCGCATCCGGGAGACGGCGTTGACGATCGACAGCTCCGCGGAGTCCAGCAGGTCCTGGATGACGACGCTGTCGGTCGTCTCCTCGAGCACCTCGACGCCGACGAGGCTCTGGGTCGCGTCCCGGATCGCCCGGCGCTGCTCGGTGGCGATGCGGTCGGCCGCCAGTCGGATGATGTCGAAGCCGCTGACGTACATCGTCATGACGGCCCGGGTGAGCTGCTCGCCCGCGAGGTCGGTGACGTCGAGGGTCCCCTCCTGGTGGTCGTCCTCGCTGCGCGGCGTGAGCAAGAGGGCGTCGTCCTCCGGGTAGAACTCGACGGTGCTGCCGGCCTCGACGCCGTTGTCGGTCGCCCAGTCCTTCGGCAGCGAGACCGTATACGTAGCACCCCCGGTCACCTGCACTTTGCGGGTCTCCATACGGGCGCGTAGTGGCGGAGTAATATATATGGCTCGCGATCTATAAACGCTCCCTGGAACGCTCTCGAACGACGTATTTCGGGGTTTACGAGGCGACCGAACGCGTTCGCCGCGCGTCGATCGGGGCTGCACACCGTTCACGAACATAGGGATATATAGACAACATAGTAGCGTATTTAGATACCCTGGGCCCTTGGACAACGTGATGGAAGGACCGCGGCGGAGCGAGCGAGGGGCCGGGGTCGCGCGCCGGTCCCTGCTCGCCGCTGCCGGCGGGAGCGTCGCCGCGCTCGCGGGCTGTCTCGTCCACGGCGAGGACAGCGGCCTCGAGGGCGAGATCAGGGTCGACGGCAGCAACACCGTGCTCCCGCACAGCGCCTCGGTCGCCGAGGAGTTCGCCTGGCGAAACAACCGGGTCGAGGTCCCGGTCAGGGGGTCGGGGACGGGCGCCGGATTCCAGCTGTTCTGTACCGGCTCCACGGAGGTACAGAACGCGAGTCGGACGATCAAGGACGACGAGGCCGACCTCTGTGAGGACAACGGGATCGAGCACGTCGAGCTCGAGGTCGCCCTCGACGGCCTGGCGATCTACGCCAACCCGTCGAACGACTGGTGCGACTGCCTGACCGTCGACGAGCTGCGCCGGATCTGGGAGCCCGGCTCCGCCGTCGAGACGTGGAGCGACGTCCGCTCGGAGTGGCCCGACGAGGCGTTCGACCTCTACGGTCGCGATCCCGCCTCCGGCACGTTCGATTACTTCACCGAGACGATCAACGGGGAGGTGGGCGCGATCCGTTCCGACTACAGCCCGAGCGCGGACACGAACGTCATCATCCGCGGGGTTCGGGGTGACCGACACGCCCTCGGCTTCGGCGGCGCGGGCTACTTCTACGAGAACGAGGACGACCTGAAGCTGATCGGCGTCGACGACGGGGGCGGCTGCGAGGTACCGACCCTCGAATCGGTCGAGAGCGAGGAGTACCAGCCCCTCACGCGGCCGCTGTACGCGTACGTCCGTACGGACGCCCTGGCACGAGAGGAGGTGCGGGCGTTCGCCCGATTCTACTACGAGGAGATCGACGACCAGGCGCGGCAGGCGGACGTGGTCGACGACGACGAACCGCTGACCTGGGGTCAGTGGTCGGCGAGGATGGTCCGGTTCTTCGGGCTCTCCGACGAACGAGTCGCGGCGAACGCCGAGAAACTCGAGAGCGCGATCGACGAGGTGGTCGGATGAGCGACACCGGCGAGGAGCTCGATCTGACCACGGGCGGCGGCCCGGTCGAAGAGCGCGTCGACGACCTGGCCAGGTGGGTGTTCTTCTCCTGTGCCCTCGTGACCGTCCTGACGACGCTCGGCATCTTCCTCGTGCTCTTGCAGGGCTCGTTCGCGTTCTTCGACGAGGTGTCGATCGTCGAGTTCCTCACCGGGACCGACTGGTCGCCGGTCATCACGCCGCGGAGCTACGGCGTGCTCCCGCTGGTGTGGGGGACGCTCGTGATCACTATCGGCTCGGCGCTCGTCGCGATCCCGATCGGCACGGCGACCGCCGTCTACCTCAGCGAGTACGCCGATCCGCAGGTCCGAAAGGTCCTCAAACCCACCCTCGAAGTGCTCGCCGGCATCCCGACGATCGTCTACGGCTTCTTCGCGCTCTCGTTCATCACGCCCCAGCTCCAGCGCGTCTTCCCGGGGACGGGGACCTTCAACCTCGCCGCCGGCGCGATCGTCGTCGGCATCATGATCATCCCGATGGTCTCGAGCCTGAGCGAGGACGCGATGAGCTCCGTTCCCGACGACCTCCGGAACGCCGCCTACGGCCTCGGGGCGACGAAGTTCGAGGTCTCGACGAGCGTCGTGGTCCCGTCGGCCCTGTCGGGCATCGTCGCCTCCTACATCCTCGCGCTCTCGCGGGCGATCGGCGAGACGATGGCGGTCACCCTTGCGGTGGGGATGACCCCGCAGATCACCCTCGACCTGCGCGAACCCGGCCAGACCATGACGGCGTACATGGTGGACATCGCGATCAGCGACGTGTCGGCGGGCTCGATCGGCTACGTGAGCCTGTTCGCCGTCGGCCTGACGCTGTTCGCCATGACGCTCTCGCTCAACCTGTTCAGCCTCTGGATCAAGTCGCGCTACCGGGAGGAGTACCAATGAGCGTCGAGACCGACTCGGCGGGCGCGGAGACGGAGACCCCGTTCGGCGACGCCGGCGACATCGCCCGCAAGCGGGCGATCGGCAGGGTATTCGTCGGCGTCTGCTTCGCCTCGGCGATGGTCGGCGTCGTCGCGCTCCTCGCGCTGCTGGCCGACGTCGTCTACGAGTCCTGGGGGTGGGTGACCTGGGAGTTCCTCACCTATCCGCCCACGCAGGTGGCCGACAACTTCCAGGGCGGCTTCCGCGGGGCCGGCATCTACCCGGCGATCGTCGGTTCGATCCTCCTGATCGCGCTGACGGCGATCTTCACGCTGTTTCTCGGCGTCGGCGCGGCGATCTACCTCGAGGAGTACGCGCCGGACGGTCGCATCACCTCGTTCATCGAGGCGAACATCGCGAACCTCGCCGGCGTGCCCTCGGTCGTCTACGGGCTGCTCGGCCTGGCGATCTTCGTCCGCGGCGCCGGACTGGGCCCGGTGTTGCTGGCGGGCGCGCTGACGCTGACGCTGCTCATCCTGCCGATCGTGATCGTCTCCGCCCAGGAGGCGCTCCGGGCGGTCCCCGACTCCCAGCGCAACGCCGCCTACGGCATCGGCGCGACCCAGTGGCAGGTCACCCGGGACGTGGTCCTGCCGCGCGCCCTGCCGGGCATCATGACCGGGACGATCCTCTCGCTCTCGCGGGCGATCGGCGAGACCGCGCCGCTGATCCTGGTCGGCGCCGCGACCACGTCGATCGTCCCGCCCGACGGCCTCAGGAGCTCGTTCGGGGCGATGCCGATGCAGATCTTCGACTGGGCCACCCGACCCCAGACGGAGTTCCACCACGCGGCCGCCGCCGGCATCGTCGTCCTGCTCACCGTCCTGTTCCTGATGAACCTGACGGCGATCCTGATCCGCAACAAGTACGATCCACGATCATGACCGACCGCACCACCCGCCACCGGACGACCGTCGAACGCCGCCTCGCCGGGTCCGCTACCCGCCGCCTCGCCGAGTCCGCCACCCGCCGCCTCGCCGAGTCCGCCACCCGCCGCCTCGCCGAGTCCGCCACCCGCCGCCTCGCCGACCCCACCACCCGCCGTCTCGCCGACCCCACCACTCGGCACCCGACGACGCTCGGACGTCGCCTCGGCGACCACGCCTCGACCGTCGCGCGGCCCGGCCGACGCTTCGCAACAGGTAACTGGGTCAAGGCCGATTCCCTACTCGACCGCATGACTGCAGACGGCGGCGCCTCCGAACAGGTCGGGCGTCAGGAGACGGGAGACGCGTCGACGTCGCCGACGTCCGCGAGCGCCTGGGACGAGGAACCGGCGGGCTCGCCCCACCTCGACGACGCGGTGATCGAAGCCCGCGACCTCGACGTCTACTACGGCGACACCCAGGCGCTCCACGGTATCAACATGGACATCCCGGAGAACCAGGTGACCGCGCTCATCGGCCCCTCCGGCTGCGGGAAGTCCACGTTCCTCCGGTCGATCAACCGGATGAACGACCTGATCGAGGTCGCCCGCGTCGACGGCGAGCTCTACTTCCACGGCAAGAACGTCTACGACGAGGACGTCGACCCGGTCGCCCTCAGGCGGAAGATCGGGATGGTGTTCCAGAAGCCCAACCCCTTCCCGAAGAGCATCTTCGACAACGTCGCCTACGGCCTCCGCGTGCAGGGCAAAGACGACGGCGACGTCGAGGCGAGGGTCCGGCAGGCCCTGGAGCGAGCCGCCCTCCTCGACGAGGTGGATGGCCGCCTCGACGAGTCCGGCCTCGACCTCTCCGGCGGCCAGCAACAGCGACTCTGCATCGCCCGCGCCATCGCGACCGACCCCGAGGTCATCCTGATGGACGAGCCCGCGAGCGCGTTGGATCCCGTCGCCACCTCCCAGATCGAGGACCTCGTCGAGGAGCTCGCCGAGGAGTACACCGTCGTCATCGTCACCCACAACATGCAACAGGCCGCCCGCATCTCCGACAAGACCGCCGTCTTCCTCACGGGCGGCCACCTCGTCGAGTTCGACGACACCACCAAGATCTTCAACAACCCCGAGAGCCAGCGGGTCGAAGACTACATTACGGGGAAGTTCGGCTAACAACATTTTACCCTGCGTTCGTGTCGCGCCGGGAGCGCTATCGCGCTCCACGGCGCGCCGACACTCGGCAAAAGGTTGATCAAAAGCACTCCTCCCTCCGTTCCGGACGCTCTTCGAGCGTCCTGGCTCACGGCTTCGCCGTTCGCCTGTACGCGGCGCTTCGCGCCGCGCTCTCCACATCGGTCGTCGGCCCGCTCGCTCTCCCGCACAGCTGGCTCGCTCGCGGTGAGTGAGCTGGCCCAATCCAGCCCTTCCCCGTGCTCGCGCGCCCTCCCGTCGGTCGGGCGCGCTCGCGGTCACCCGTCGGAACCACACACGTTCTACAGCGCCGAGACGCCGACCATCAACAGCAGGTAGCCGACCACGAGCAGGACCGCCCACGTCGCCGCCCGGCTGTTCAGAACGAACCGCAGCGGCGTGTCGTCGACCACGCGTTCCCGCCGGGTTCGCGGTTCCCGTCGGACGGCGACCGGTTCGGGCGCCCAAACGCTCGGCCGGACCGACGCCTCGTCGACCATGGCGGATACCTCGCCGACGGAGAAGCGGTGGTTGCCCTCGAGGTCCTCGCGGTGACTGTCCGGATTCCGATCGAGGACGAGTCCGGCGCAGGGCTTGCACAGGATCAGGTGGTCCGTCGGTCGGTCGGCGGAACCGGTCGGCGGGTCGCGCCAGGCCAGCAGTTCGGTCGGATCGTCGCGCTCGCGACCGCAGCGGTCGCAAACTCGATCCTCGGGCGACTTCATCAGAGCGACGGGTTCGGGGGCGTCTTTGTCGGGAAAGAGTGATGCCTCGTCGCGGACGTCGTCGAAGGAGTCGTTGGTCGGGTGCACCACGCCGTGACAGGGTCGACAGAGCGTGAGCAGATTCTCGGGGACGTCGGGACCGCCCGCGGAGCGAGGGACGATATGGTGGGCCTGGATCGTCCGATCGTCTGCGCCGCAGCGCCGACAGGCGTGGCCGTCGCGCCGCCAGACGCGATCGCGGAGATCGGGCCAGTCCTCGCCGTAGGGGTGCTCGTCCGGGTTCTCGTCGTCCGCGCCCTCGTGGGTCCGCTCCGCCCGCTCCGATCCCGCATCCGCGTCCTCGGTTCCGTTCGACTCCGGACGGTCGCCCATCGTTCGTACGGGCGGTCGCCACCGAGATATGTCCTCGGGCTCCGGCCCATACATCGGGCCCGCGACCGGCTCGGCGTGTCCCTCGGCCCGTCTCACGAGAGTCGACCAGGCGCAAGGTACATCAACGTCGGTCGTTCTTGTCCGAGTAATGGCCAGGAAGTCCTATCAGGCGCAACTGGAGGAACTCCGCTCCGACGTCTGCTACATGGGGGAGGTGGTGATGGAGCGCCTCCGGATGGGCCTCGACGCCCTCGACCGCAAGGACGAGGAGCTCGCCCGGGAGGTGATCGAGGGCGACGGCGAGGTCAACCGAATGTACCTCGACCTCGAACAGAAGTGCATCGACCTGCTCGCCCTCCAACAGCCCGTCGCGAGCGACCTGCGGTTCATCGCCGCCTCGTTCAAGATCATCACCGACCTGGAGCGGATCGCCGACCTCGCGGTCAACCTCGGCGAGTACACGATCGACGCCGAGCGCGACCTCTTCCCCGACGTCGACGTCCAGGAGATGGGCAGCGCCACCCTCCAGATGGTCGACGACGCCGTCCAGGCGTACGACCGGGAGGACGTCGCGGCCTGCCGCGAACTCGCCGCCCGCGACGACGACGTCGACCACTTCGCCGAGCGCGCGAGCGAGATCGTCGTCCGCGACCTCATCGAGCGCGAACTGGACGCTCCCGAGGAGGTCGAGCTCCTCCTCCAGGACGTCTACCGGCTGCTGCTGACGATCCGCGACCTGGAGCGCGTGGGCGACCACGCGGTCAACATCGCGGCCCGGACGCTCTACATGGTCGAGAACGACGACGAACTGATCTACTGACCGGCCCCGCTCCCGTCGATCTCAAAACCGATTTCGCCACCGCTCGGTCCCCAACACTTCGTCTTTCATCGCCGAGCAGTGCGCTCTCGCCCGCTCCTCGTCGAGTTCGTCGCTCGTGTCCTCGGCGCACGCCTCCCACGAGCCGCCGATCGACGACCAGTACTCGAGGACGCTCTCCCGGTCCCAGCCCGCCGGGAGCCGGTCCAGTCCGTCGACGTCCGCGTCGACGATCTGGGTCTCCGACTCCCCCTCGGTTGGGCCGGTCCCGTCATCGAACGAACTCGCCTCCAGCGCCGAGGCTCGATAGACGGCCGAACCCACGGATTCCAGCCCGACGACGTAGCCGGGGCTGTCCTCGCTCGCGGTTACCCTGATCTCGTCGTCGCCCTGCGGGAACTCGAAGTCCCCGGTCAGCACCGCCGCGACGACGCCGCGTCCGTCCGGCGTCGCCACGACGTCGCCCTCGTCGTACCTCGTGTCGCTCATGTGTCTGCGTTGGTCGACGCCGTCGGTAGGGCCGCTGCATGCGTGAGAAAGGGTTCGACACCGTTCGGGTGGACGACGGTCGATCGACTCGAAAGGCTAATCGGATCGATCGACTCGAAAGGCTAATCGGATCGATCGACTCGAAAGGCTGATCGGATCGATCGACTCGAAAGGCTGATCGGATCGATCGACTCGAAAGGCT
>SKPV01000255.1 GCA_007119345.1 Halovivax sp. | reverse complement strand
GTCGCCCCGGTCGCCGTCACGTCCTCTACGACGGCGACGCGCTGGCCCTTCCCGATATCGCCCTCGATGCGAGCCTGCGTCCCGTGGTGGGTGTCGCCCCGGCGGACGAACGCCCCGCGAACTCCGGTCCGCAACGAGACCGCGGTCACGAGCGGAACGGCCCCGAGCGCTGGCCCGGCGATTACGTCGATCCCGTCGTCCAGGCGGGTGGCGATCTCGTCGGCGATTGCGTCGAGAACCGCCGGGCGGGTCTCGAAGACGTACTTATCGACGTAGTAGTCCGTGAGCGACCCATCGGAGAGCGTAAACGTCCCGTAGGTGATCGCTCCGCACTCTTCGATCAGCCGAGCCACGTCGGACATCGTTTGAAGATCGTTCCCGGTGGGTTTAACAGTTATTTCGCTTCGGCCCGTAGGTGGGGGTCTCTCGAATGGAACCGGAGTTCGACGCCCTCGTGGCACGGATCGACCCCGACCGGATCGACCGTCGACTCGACGACCTCGCGGCGATCGGCCGGACGCGCAGTGGTGGCGTCACCCGCCTCGCGTACACCGACGAGGAGACCGCGGCGATCGAGTACGTCATCGACGAACTCCCGGCGGGCTACGAGGTCCGAACCGATCCGCTCGGGAACGTCTTCGCTGCACGGACCCTCGACGCCGATCGAACGTTTCTCACGGGCAGCCACCTCGATACGGTGTTCAACGGCGGACGACTGGACGGCAGCCTCGGGGTCGTGGTGGCGATGGAGGCGATCGAAGCGGTACACCGGAGCGACGCGGATCCGAACTGCGAGCCGACTCTCGTGATCTTCCGGGCCGAGGAGTCCGCTCGCTTCGGCCGGCACACCATCGGCAGCCGGGGGGCGCTCGGAATGCTCCGGGTCGAGGATCTCTCGGCGACCGATCAGAACGACGTGCCGCTCTGGCAGGCGATGCGGGAGGTCGGCTGCCAGCCCGGTGATCTCTCGGAGCCGACGATCGACCCCGAACGCGTCGCCGGGATGGTGGAGGTCCACATCGAGCAGGGTCGGGTTCTCGACGAAGCCGACGAGGGCCTCGGCATCGTCACCAGTATCCGCGCGCCCGTTCGATACCGCGTGACCGTCGAGGGACGTGACGACCACTCCGGCGCGACCCCGATGGGACTCCGGCGTGATGCGATCGCGGGGGCGGCCGAACTGATCGGAACGGTGGAGACGATCGGCCGAGAGAGCGCCGCAGACGGCGATCTCGTCGCCACGGTCGGCGACGTGACGCCCGTCGACGGCGCGATGAACGTCGTCTGCGGTGAGGTCTCGTTCCCACTCGACGTTCGGAGCAACGATCTCGCCGTCAGGGATCGCGCCGAGAAACGGCTGCTCGCGGCGTTCGACGACGTTGCGGAGCGACGAGGGCTCTCGATCGATCTGGAGGAACTCGACCGCTCCGAGCCGGTCGAACTCGACGACGCTCTCGGCGACCGGCTCGCGGCCGCCGCCGCGTCGGCCACCTCCGCTCATCGACGGCTTCCGAGTGGTGGCGGGCACGACGCGATGAACGTTCAACTCGCCGGGATTCCGGCCGGCATGGTGTTCGTCCCGAGCGTCGACGGCGTGAGTCACAACCCGGACGAGGAGACTGATCCGGAGGCCGTGGCGGACGCCGCCGCCGTGATCGCGCGGACGGTGATCGAAGCTGAACCGTCCGACGGTGATCGCGCGTAGATTCGGACGGAACCGCTATCGAGCGCTACTTTTCGATGATCCGCTCCTCGACGGCCTCCCCGAAGTGACGGGCCACTGGTTCGTAGTACAACAACACCTCGTCGCCGACGCCGAGATCCGTCACGGCACGCCGGCCGTCACGGGTGTGGACCTTGATCGTCTCGGCGTTCTGTAGGAGCGTCTCGACACGATCGGTTCCCTCCTCGGTTTCGATCTCGGCCTCGACGCGAAACATCGGCCGCCGCTCGATCTTCGCGCGGCCGACGACGGCCGTTCGAACGGTTCCGGCGGTATCCACGACCGCGACCTCGTCGCCGCTGGCCAGCTCCGCGAGGTAGTTCGTCCCGCCCTCCGGATCCCGGACGTAGGCGTGGACGGCCCCCGCATTCACCCGAAACGGCCGGGAGGCGACGTACGGCGACTCCGCGGTCTCGGCGTGGACGAAGAACAGTCCGCGGGACATCGACCCGACGAGCATCCCCTCGTCGTGGTCCATCAGGTTCCCGGTGTCGACGCAGACCCGATCGGCGCTGCCGGCTCGCTCGACGGCTGTGACCGTTCCCCACTGAAGCTCCAGCGACTCGCGCTCGGTTTCGTCGCGCACTTCGACCGTCCGACGGATCTCGTCGGGATCGTCGCTGTCGAGTAAGACGGCGTCGGTTCCGACCTCGAGCGTCTCGAACGCCGTCCGTGCCTCCGCGGCGCTCTCGACGCCAGCGATCAGCGTCGTCTCGTCGCCGATCCGTGCGATGAGGTTTTCGAGCGGAATGATCGTCCAGTCCTCGCCGACGACGATCGTGTAGGCCGCTTCGGTAGCGACCGCCTCAGCGAACGCCTCGTAGTCCTCGTCGAGGATCCGGACGTACCCGCCGTCGGCGTCACCGCGTCTGATCGCGGCGAGGTCGCTCGATTCCGCCGTCTCCGTCGGAAGCGACACCGAACCGTCGCCCTCGGCGTCTTTGCCGACGATCACGACGTCGGCATCGGGGGCGTCTTCGGCGTCGTCCTCGTCGCTCCACTCTTCGATCACGTCGACCTCGGTGGCGGATCGGAAGGCCGCCACCTCGACGTCGCCGAGCTCTCGAACCCGCGCTACGTCCTGCTCGTCGACCAGGATTCGATCGACGTCGGACTCGAGCCCCGCGGTGATCCGTCGGCGTCGGGCTTCCCAGTCGCCGACCGTCTCGTCGGCTTTCAACCAGACCGCTCTCGTCATTGTCATCCGATGCGCGCTCGCGGGGCTAAAGCGTGGCGGACGTGGCGAATCGGACGCTCCCACGGGAGCCGTTCACTGACTCAGGTATCCGCCATCGACGACGAGTGACTCGCCGGTCGTGAAGGACGCACCGTCCGAACAGAGCCACGTGATGGCATCCGCGATCTCGTCGGGTCGGCCCAGCCGATCCATCGCGTGTCTTCCCTCGATATCACGGCGAACGTCCTCGTCGGCGAGCATCCCTGCCTCGTCCAACATCGGCGTCTCGACGAACCCCGGACAGACCGCATTGACCCGGATCTCGTCGTCCGCGTACTCCAGCGCAGCGGTCTTCGTGAGACCCAGTACACCGTGTTTTGCGGCGGTGTAGGCCGACGCCGTCTCGAATCCGACCCGTCCGAGGATCGACGCCACGTTGACGATCGCGCCGCCGCCATCGTCTACCATTGCCGGAATCTCGTGGCGCATACAGCGCCAGACGCCCGTGAGGTTCACGTCGATCACGGCCTGCCAGCCGTCGTCGTCCACCTCCGCCGTCAGCACCTGTGGCCCGCCGATCCCGGCGTTGTTGACCGCCGCATCGAGTCCGCCGTACTGTTCGACCGCCGTCTCGACCATCGAGTTCACCGCTCCGTCGTCGGTTACGTCCACCTCGACGAACGTCGCCTCCCCGTCGGTCTCGTCGGTGATCGTCTCGGCCGCGTCCTCGCCGACCTCGCGATCCACGTCGGCGACGACGACGTTTCCTCCTTCTTCGGCGAACGCGCGCGCCGTTTCCCGCCCGATTCCTGAGCCGCCGCCCGTTACGACCACAGTCGAGTTCTCGAATCGCATTATCGGTTTCCCCAGGTGAATCGGGCAACGGGAGCATGGTTAATCCTGTTCCCCGAACCCCGCTCTCTCCGGCGAAGCTTCAAGTACTGAAACGCCCCCAGACCCGCCGTGATCTGACGACTGCCGTGCGTCGCTTCGCGGGAGTGTGGCCACCGACGCGCGGTCGAGAACCCGCCACCTGTCTGCCCCCGACAGCTACGCTTCGACCGTCAACCCGGCTCGGTCCAGCGCCTCGCCAGCCGCTAGATCGTCGTGAACGACGCCGGACACCGCGCGAGCGATCGCCTCGGGATCGTCGTGCTGGAAGATCGACCGGCCCATCGAGACCCCCGCCGCCCCCGCGTCCATCGCTCCCCGGACCATCTCGACCGTCTCGCGGTCGGTTCCTTTCGATCCGCCGGCGATCACGACCGGGAGACGGGTCGCCTCGACGACGCGATCGAAACTCTCCGCGTCGCCGCTGTAGCCCGTCTTGACGACGTCCGCGCCGACCTCCTCGGCCAGCCGAACGGCGTGGGAAAGCGCTTCCGGATCGTCTCCCTCGACGTCGGGTCCACGCGCGTAGGCCATCGCCAGCACGGGAATCCCGAATCGGCTCGCCTCGCCCGTCAGCCTGGAGAGATCCTCGATCTGCTCGCGCTCGTGGCGACTCCCGACGTTGATGTGAAACGAGACGGCGTCCGCGCCGACGCGGATTGCCTCCTCGACGGTGCCCGTCAGCCGCTTGTCGTTCTCGTCGGGACCGATCGTCGTCGACCCGTTCAGGTGAACGACGTACCCCGCCCCGTTCGTGTTCTCGTGGACACGTGGCGCGATTCCCTTCTGCGTGAGAACGGCATCCGCGCCGCCCCGCGTGACGGCGTCGATGGTCGATTCGATGTCGACCAACCCGCGTACCGCGCCGATCGTGAGCCCGTGATCCATCGGGACGATCAGGTATCGCCCCGCTGTGCCGATTCGGTCGAGCCGTGCCTGTCGTCCGGTGTGCGAAGTCATCGTGTGTGAAGTTGTGGCATGAGCCGATTATGTGCGTTCCGATCGCGGCACTTCCTCCGCTCCCGCGAGCGCGCCCTCTTTCAGGTCGCGGACGAGCGATTCCAGCCGTTCGGGGACCGCCTCTCCCTCCGCGACGATCTCGACGAGCGCGCTGCCGACGATCACGCCGTCGGCGCCGGCGGCGACGATCTCGCGGGCGTGTTCGGCCTCGCTCACGCCGAATCCGACGGCCTTTGGGACGTCGTAGTCGGCGAGTCGTTTGAGACTCGCGTGCGTGTGTTCGCTCACGTCGGCTCGTGCGCCGGTCGTTCCGAGCCGTGCCTGTACGTAGGCGAACCCCGACGTGGTCTCCATGAGTCGATCGAGACGTTCACCCTCGGTCGTCGGCGCGACGATGTTCACGAGGTCGATCCCGTGATCTGCACACACCTCCCGGAGCGGGCCGCCTTCGTCGAGCGGGAGGTCGGGGACGATCAGCCCCTCGATTCCGGCGGCCGCCGCGTCCGCGACGAACGGCTCGACCCGCTCGCGTTCGGTCGCCCCACCCGACCCGTAGCTGTACAGCAGGTTGTAGTAGGTCATGCAGATGAGCGGCGGGTCCACGTCGAGACCGGCCACGAGGTCGAAGTAGCCGCTGGTGGTCGTGCCGGACGCGAGCGCCCGGGCGACGCTCGCCTGGATCGTCGGTCCCTCCGCGATCGGCTCGGAGAACGGGAGTCCGAGTTCGATCACGTCCGCACCGCCACGGTCGAGCGCGCGGACGTACTCGGCGGTCGACGCCAGATCGGGATCCCCGGCACACACGTAGGGGATCAACGCGGGTTCGGAGCCGCCGACCGCCCGCTCGATTCTACTCATCGAACACCTCCATCGAGGGCGCGCCGTCAAGCCCCCGAAGCTCGGTCTCCTCGATCACCGTCTCCAGATCCTTGTCCCCGCGACCGGAGACGGTGATCACGACGACCTCGCCGAGATCGTCCCCGAGGGCGGGATCATCGGCGTCGGGACCCAGCGCCCGTTCGACGTGAGCGATCGCGTGGGCGCTTTCGAGCGCGGGAATGATCCCCTCCTCGCGCGAGAGGAGGTGGAACGCCGCCAGCGCGGCGTCGTCGTCGACTGTCGCCGGGGTGACGCGATCCCGCTCGACCAGGTCGGCGAGTTCGGGACCGACGCCCGCGTAGTCCAATCCGGCGCTGACGCTGTGTGATTCGACGATCTGTCCGTCGTCGTCCTGGAGGAGCTTGGTCCGTGCGCCGTGGAGGACGCCGTCCTCGCCGGTCGAGAGCGTCGCGGAGTTCGGCGCGACGCCCCGTTCGATGTCGATCGATAGACTTGATCCGCCCGCTTCGACGGCGTGGAGGGCCACGTCCTCGTGGTCGCGAAAGGCGGAGAACGAACCCATCGTGTTCGATCCGCCGCCCGCACAGGCGACGACCGAGTCGGGGAGACCGCCGGTCTCCTCACGGAGCTGTCGGTGGACCTCCTCGCTGATGACTGCCTGAAAGTCCCGGACCATGACCGGAAACGGG
Organism: Halovivax sp.; assembly: GCA_007119345.1. Taxonomy (GTDB): domain Archaea; phylum Halobacteriota; class Halobacteria; order Halobacteriales; family Natrialbaceae; genus Halovivax. The sequence goes on along the minus strand of SKPV01000255.1, from coordinate 2,089 downwards.
TGCGGACCGACGACGGAGCCGACGGCGTAGTGGGTCGTCTCGACGGTGGTCGCCCAGTCGCGCATCGTCTCGTTGATCGCCTCTTTGAGCGTTCCACGACCGGCGTCGACGGGGTTCACCTCGGCCCCGTTGAGTCGCATCCGGAAGACGTTGGGGCGCTGGCGGTTCACGTCGGTCCGGCCCATGTAGATTTCGCAGTCGAACCCGAGATGCGCGGCGGCCATCGCGGTTGCGGTGCCGTGCTGGCCCGCCCCGGTTTCCGCGACGATCCGCTCTTTGCCCATGTACTGGGCCAACAGAACCTGCCCGAGCGCGTTGTTCAGCTTGTGTGCTCCGCCGTGGAGCAGATCCTCGCGCTTGAGATACACCTCGACGCCGTAGCGCTCGGAGAGGCGATCAGCACGCTGAAGCGGCGTGGGCCGTCCGGCGAACGTCCGGAGCCGCTCGCGAAACTCGTCGAGAAAGCCGTCTTCGTTCCCACGGACGTAGCGCTCGTGTGCGTCGGCGAGTTCCTGAACGGCCGGCATCAGCACCTCGGGAACGTACTGTCCGCCGTACTCGCCGAAAGTTCCGCTCGGTTCGCTCACGTGTCGCCCTCCGATCCCGTCCCGTCGTTCTCCGTCGGTTGCCGTTCGGCTCTGACGAACCGGTCGACGTTCTCGCGGACCTCCCCATCCATGATCGCGCTCCCGATCAGGAGACCGTCCGCCCCTGCCGCCCGCATCCGCCGAACGTCCGCGGGCGTAGCGAGACCGCTCTCGGCGATCAGCGTCACGTCGTCGGGTGCGGCTGGTGCAACCCGCTCGAACGTGTTGAGATCGACATCCAGCCGTGCGAGGTCGCGGTTGTTCACGCCGATCAGGTCGGCTCCCGCATCAAGCGCCAGCGCGAGTTCGTCGCGGTCGTGGACCTCGACGAGCGGCTGGAATCCCCGGTCGCGGGCGGCATCGACCATGTCGTCGAGATTCGGGAGGAACCGAGCGATCAGCAGGATCACATCTGCCTCGACCGCGTCGAGGTCGTGTTCTTCGAGCACGAAATCCTTCCGGAGGATCGGCACGTCGACGGCGTTTCTGACCCGATCGAGGGCCTCGACGGAGCCGCCGAAATGTTCCGGTTCGGTGAGCACCGAGAGCGCCGCTGCCCCACCGGCTACCATCTCCCGGGCGAGCGCGACGGGATCGTCGTCGCGCTCGCCCTCGGTCGTCGGGCTGGTCGGCTTGATCTCCGCGATCACGGGCGCACGCCCGGCGGCGGCCGCACCGGACAGCGCGTCCGGGAGCGACCGCGCGTCGACCGCGACCCGGCCGTCGGGCGGATCACGCCGTCGGGCCGAATCGAGGATCGACCGAACCGCCGGCGCGACCTCCTCGTTAGCGTTCATCGATGTACGTTAACGGACGGATTTGTACATAAGGCTTGCGGGAGAACAACGGCTATCCGGGTCGCGTCCGAACGGTCGGGCATGGAGGGCATCACCGGAATCTTCGCGCGAGAGATTCCCGACGTGGGCGTCGTACAGGTCGGCATGGCGAGCGGACGGGTCGTGAGCGTCTCGTTTCCGGCGGCGGCCGACGCGGACGCGGACGACGGATGTTCGGTCCTCGATCGGATCGAGGCGTACTTCACCGATGGATCGGTCCCCGACGGGGATCCGCTCACCGACCCGCCGATCGCGTTGACGCTGCCGACCGATCTCCGGGCCGTCTTAGAGCGGCTTCGGTCCGTTCCCGCCGGTCGATCCGTCGGCGTCGACGACCTCGCCCGGATGACACCGGCCCTAGACGACGATGCGGACGGCCGCGAGACCGTTCGTGCTGCGCTCGCGGAGAACCCCGTTCCCCTCCTCGTTCCCGATCACCGCGTCCGGGACGCCGACGGCGCGACGCCATCGGCCGTCGCGGCGCGGTGTCGACGGATCGAGGGGATTTGAGACGCGTTCTCGCGACGCAACCCACGATCACGGTTGGTCGAGTGCCGCCCGGACGTCGTCGAGCGGGAGCGCCCGAACGGTCGTGTCGTCGATACCGGTCATCGTCTCGGCGCGGAACAGCGAGTTCAGGATGGCCTCCTCGGTCGCCTCGACCGT
>SKPV01000078.1 GCA_007119345.1 Halovivax sp. | reverse complement strand
GCCGCCCGAGCCGGTCCCCAGGCCCGCCGCGTTCACGAGCCCGTCCCCCTCGGCGCAGGTCCCGTGAACCTCCTCGGCGGTCTCCGAGAGCGTCGCACGAACCTCGTCGTTCGGGCCCGGACCGGCCCCGACGTCGGTCCACGCGAGGGCGGCGGCCCCGGCCACGAAGGGGCACGCCATGCTGGTCCCGCTCTGGTAACTGTAGCTCCCGTTCACGTCGGTCGAGCGGACGTTCGAGCCCGGCGCCATGAGGTCGACGGCTGATCCGACGCTGCTGTAGGCCGCCAGCGTCTCGTCCCGGTCCATCGCCGTGACGGCGAGCACGTCCTCGTGGGTCGCGGGGTAGGTCATCGTCTCCGCGGCGCACGAGTCGGCGCCGTCGTTGCCCTCGTTGCCGGCGGATGCGACCAGCAGGTGTCCCTCCGCGTGCGCTCGCTCGATAGCCGCGTCCAGCGCGACGCTGCCCGATCCGCTGCCGAGGCTCAGCGAGAGGATTTCGATCCCGTTCGACAGACACCAGTCGATGCCCGCGGCGATCCAGCTGTGGAACCCGGTCCCGTCGTCGGCGAGGACCTTGACCGCGTACGGGTCCACGCCGGGAGCGACGCCGACGACCCCGACGTCGTTGTCGAGCGCGGCCGCGATACCCGCACAGTGGGTTCCGTGACCGTTCCGGTCCTCGTAGTCGCTCCCATCGACCCCCGTGAAGTTTCGACCCCCGGCGACGTCGAGGTCGCAGTGGCCGGTTTCGATCCCCGTGTCGAGGATCGCGAGGGAGACGCCGCTGCCGTCGCCCCCGGCTCGGTCCGCCCCGATTCGCTCCCACCCCCACGACGGTGCCTGTGGCGGGTGGAGGAGACAGCTCGCGTCGTCCTCGTCACCGTCGTCGCCGCCGACGATGTCGTCGATCGGAGTACCGTCGAGCGCCCCGTCGCCGATGCGGTCGCCCAGGGCCCCGCCGAACGATTCGCGGACGGTATCGTCGCCGTCGATCGAATCGATCCCGTCGGCCGCCGGCGTCGCCATCGCGAGGGCGTCTTCTTCCACGAGATCCACCCGCGTGTCGGACTCGAGCTCGTCGCGGACGCCGGCGGGGAGCCGCGCGACGACGAAGTCGAAGTGCTCGTACTCCAGCAGGACCTCGCCGCCGACGCTCCGAAGCGCGTCGATCACGCCGGCGGCGTCGTCGGCCGGGTGGACGATCGCGCGGTCGGAGGCGCCCGCGGCGGTCGCGGACGACCCGAGCAGGGTCACGGCGGTCCCGGCGCCGATCGCCGCCAGCATCCGTCGACGGGTGCTGTTCATAGAGGGAGACAGTCCGCTCTTCCTGACCTAAAGGGTTTCTACAATTCGTTGCACCCTTGATGGCGGGGTACCCGCCGTCGATACCTGCGCGTGAGAAGGGTCGCGTTCCGTCGCGGGGCGAAACGCTTCCGCCCGTGGCCGCGCTGCCGGCCGACGGCGGCCGCCGACGGCATCGGCCAGGGTTCACCTGATTTCGCGACGTCCGCGACGGGTCGGACGCTCGTGTGCTCGAGACCGAACCGTGCGTACGAGCGGCCGAGACCGAACCGTGCGTACGAGCGGCCGAAAACGGCCCGCGACCGGGGGACTAGTCGTCGGCCTCAGCGGCTTCGAACGTGGCCGCCGCGTCGTACTCGACGTCCGACTCGTTCCCGTCGGAGAGGTGCTCGGCGCCGAAGAGCGATCGAACGGCCGCACCCACCGCCTCGCCGACCGCGTTCTCGACGAGTTCCTCGTCGCTCGCGGGCGCTTCGTCCGCCGTCCGGCCGGCGACGCCCTCGATCGCGTCGACGATCGTTTCCGGGTCGTCCCCGGCCTCGGGGCCGATCTCGCTCGCGATCCGCTTGACGACCAGCGAGACGACCGCGTCGCGGGCCGTCTCGTCGTCCTCGGCGGCGTCGACGACGTCCGCCGCGTCGACGTCGAGTTCGGAGGCGCTCGCCCCGGCGCCCGGACTGTCGTGGATCACCGGGTCGACGCCGAGGGCCTCGCAGAGCTCGGCCGTCGTCGGATCGTACGCGTCGAGGTTGCAGACGATCGTGCCGGGCTCGGTACACTCGACGTAGTAGGCGTTGAACGGCTTTTTCACCTTCTCCGCCTCGTCCTCGATCAGCCGCTCGCCCAGCTGGGAGCCGGGGGCGTGGAGATCGCCGGGCTCGATGGATTCGATCTCGGCGGTGCCCTCGAAGTCTTCGTCGCCCAGGAACGAGGGCGCGCAGACGATGTTCGTGCCCTCCTCGACCTCCGTGACGCCGAGGTCGCTGTCTCGACGACCCGGCGGGGCGTCTTCGGCGTCCTCCCGGTACTGGAAGTGCATCACCGCGCGGCGGTCCTCCGCCGGGATCACCTTGAAGCCGGTCAGCGTATTCTGATCGGAGAGCTTCCCGCGACCGGTCACCGGCTGCCAGGACTCGGTTCCCTCGTTCCAGGCGTGGACCTCGCCGGCGAACGCCTCGTGGCCGCCGTCGACGCCTAGGACGTCCCAGATCGTCAGGTCGGACGGTCCGGGGATCCCGAGGCCGTACGTCTCGCCGGCCTGGAGGTAGAGGTCCGTGCCGATCTCCGTCGGAGCGGCGACGTCGGCCCCAGCGGCGTCCGCCGAGGCGTCGAGCTCGGCGGGCGGGACCGTCAGGAAGGGATCGTACTCGACGTCCCCGTCCGCGATGGTCTCGTCGTAGTCGCGGTCGCCGAGGTAGTTCTCGCGACAGTCGAAGGGGCCCTCGGGCGCTCCGAACCCGTCGCCCGGATCGCCCTGGAACGGGAGATCGGTCCCGGAGAGGTCGTTGTACCGGGCCAGCACGGCGTCCGCGTCGAGCCCGAAGAAGCCGCCGTCGAAGTCGAGGCCGGTCTCGGCCGCGACGTCGTTCAGCTCCAGCGTCGCGTAGTCGCCGGTCTGTCGGTAGCCGGTGTCCGCGTTCGAGATGGCGTTCCCCTCGACGACGACGTCGCCGTCGCCGAAGCCGAAGTCGCCGACGCGGATCCCCACGTGGACGTCCTCGATCTCGTTGTCACGGATCTCGACGTCCAGATCGTCGACGAAGATGCCGTTCTCCCAGTCGTCGAGAAGCGGTTCGTCGGTACCGACGCCGACGATCGCGTTGTTCTCGATGCGACTCTCCTCGGTGGTGGTGAAGGCGCCCCAGGCGACGACCCCGCCGTCGTAGTTCTCGCCGTAGGCGATCTCGCAGTCGGTGACGGTGACGCCGTCGGCGTTGTTGAGGTAGACGCCGCCCCAGCCGATGAGTTCGCTCGGCTCCCCGATCGTCACGCCCGTCACCCTGACGTTCTCGACGGGTCCGCCCGTGAGGTCGGTTCCGACGCCGATCGACGTGTCGAGCATCGTCCCGCCCTCGACCGCGACGTCCGAGACGTTCGCGTCGAGGAACACCCCGCTCGTGCCGCTCGCCGTGACGTCCCTGACGGTCACGCCGGTCGTCAGATCGTCGACGCGGACCCCGTTGGCGATCGCGTTCTTCTCGTCGACCGCGCCGTCGACGACGTTGGCGTGGATCCCCTCGATCGTCACGTCGTCGGCGTCCACGTTGACGACGTTCGGCGCGGGAAGGTCTCGGGCGTGGACGATCTCCGGCGTCGCGCCGTCTGCCGCCCGGAGGGTGATTCCCTCCGTCCCGACGTAGAGGCCGGCCTGGAAGCCGCGGTCGGGTTCGTCGACCTCGTAGGTGCCGTCGGCGAGGACGACCTCGTCGCCCGGTGCCACGAAGTCCACGGCGCCCTGGAGGTCGTCGATCTGCTCAGGCACGCGGATCGGCGACTCGTAGACGCGCGTCGGCCGGAACGTCACGGCCGTCTCGACATCCTCGTCGCGGTCGCCGAGGGTAACGAACCGACCGTCGGGGGCGAACCGCCCGATCGCGTCCGGCGTCTCGACCGCGATCTCGAGTTCGCCGTCGCGGGGCTCGTCGAACGCGATCGGCTCGTCGAAGGCCGCCTCCTCGCCGTCGACCCGGAGCGTCAGGTCGTCCGCCGCCAGGAACTCGAGGCCGGAGACGCCGATCTCGACCTCGAGGAGGTCGTCGGCGTCGACGACGATCGTCGCGGTCTCGCCCGGCGCGATCCGCTCGGGCGGCATCTCGGCGACGCGAATCGCCGGCGCACTCGCCGCGTGCGAGACGGCGTTCCCGAGGATCTCGCGGCCGCTCGCGGTGACGTCGTTTCGGCCGACGAAGAAGCCTAGACCGAGCGAGGAGGCGAGCACGGTGCGGCTCAGATCGTCGACGCCGAGCCCGCCGCCGGTCGTCTGGAAGCTGGCCTCCGTCTCCGCGATCGTCGCGCCGGCGACCGCACCGGCGTACTCCTCGAAGTAGGTGTGGAAGCCGCCGAAGACGCCGACGAATGGGTCGGCGATCCCCGGCGGTTCGGTGATCGGAACGGCCTCGTCTACGTCCGCGACGCCCTCGATGATCGGGTGGTCCTGACCGATCCGGTACTCGACGGGCGGGACGATCCCCTGGAAGTAGGCGTCGACGGTGTGGCGGGGGTCGCCCGTCGCCTCGGACAGCTGGGAGACCGCGTTGCTGTCGGCCTCGAACTGGTCGAGGTAGACCACGCCGATCGCCGGGTCGGCCGTCTCCGCGGCGAAGTCTTCGATCACGTCCTCGTCGACGCCGAGGTTCTGGACGACGTAGGCCTCGTGCTCGCGGTCCGGAACCGCGTCCAGCGCGTCCGCCGGCGTCAGCGCCTCGAACTGGTATCGCGGGTGCATCTCCTCGTCCAGCATCGCCACGACGTCGGCGGTGAAGCCCCCGCCCTCGACGTCGACGACGCCGATCGGAACGGGCTGATCGAACACCGACGTCGGTCCGGTGGTCACCTCGACGGTCTCGCCGAGGCCCTCGAACGCGTGGCGGAGTTCGAGATCGCCGAGCCCCTTCTCGTCCGTCGAGACGGACACCGTGACGGTCCCCGTCTCGACGCCGTCGAAGTCGTACGCTTCGTCGAAGCGGGCTTCCTCGTCGCCGTCGATCGCGAGCGCCGCTCCCCCCTCGTAGTCGCCCTCGATGGAGACCGTGAGAGCGTCGGCGTTCGCGACGCCGAGCTCCACCTCGAACGACTCCCCGGCTTCGAGCCCCGCCGGCTGATCCGCGATGAGGCGGGCGGCGAGGGCGTCGTCGAGCGTGAGGTCGTGGCCGGTGAACTGGTCGTCCGAAACGTCGACTGTGGCGGTCACCGGAGCGTAGCCGAAGGCGTCCGCCGTGACCTCGTAGGTGCCCGCGAGCGCCCGGAGGGTGTAGGCGCCGTCGGCGTCGGTCTCGGTCGGGAAGCCGTCGAGCTCGACCGTCGCGCCCGCGATCGGGTCGCCGTCGCCGTCGGCGACGGTCCCCTCGACGCCGCTCTCGGCGGCCACGCGACTCGTCGCGTGGAGGGCGTCGACGATGCCGTGCCCGTAGCGGGTGTCCTGTCCGTCCGACTCGTCGGCGGGTTTCCAGCCCGTCGTCGTCAGCGCGGCTTTCGCCTGCGAGGGGTCGAACGCGTCTTCGGCGGCCGACTGCATCAGGGCGAGGAGGCCGGCGACGTGCGGCGACGCCATCGACGTGCCCGAGACCGCGTCGTACTCGTCGTCGGCGTAGTCGACAGGAATCGCGCTCAGCACGTCCACGCCCGGTGCCGAAACGTCGGGGACGACGTACTCGTCAGGCCACTCCGACGGCGCGAGGACGCCCCACGCCGTTTCGGTATCGATCGTCTCGCCGCTCGAGAAGTCGGCGATCGCCTCGTTCTCGTCGCTGGCGCCGACGGCCAGCGAATCGTGGACGTTACCGGGCGAGCCGGAGGTGCCCGCGCCGTCGTTGCCCGACGCCGCGATCACGAGGGTGCCGGCCGCCTCGGCGTTGCGGATCGGCTCGATCATCTCGCCGTGGTAGCCGCCCGCGCCGAGGCTCATGTTGATCGCGTCGGCGTCGTTCTCGACGGCCCACTCCATCCCGCCGATGATCTGGGCGAAGGTGCCGCCGCCGCCCGGGAGGACCAGCCCGTGCATGAGCGTCGCCTCCGGCGCGACGCCGTAGGACGGGACGTCGCCGGCGGGCTCCTCGGCGCCGACGACCGTCCCGCTCACGTGGGTGCCGTGCATGCCGGTGTCGTGGGGATCGGCGTCGACTTCCTCGCCGTCGCCGTCGAACTCGGCGAAGTCGTCGGGGTCGATCTCGAGGTCCGGGTGGTCCGGATCGACGCCGGTGTCGAGGACGGCGATCCGCGCGCCCTCGCCGCGCGTTCCGAAGGCTCCCCACGCGTCGGGTGCGTTGATCTGGTTCAAGCCGTACGTGGCTCCGTCCGCCCCGTCGCGGGTCGAGCCGGCGGCCGGCCCGGGGAGCTCGAACGCGTGGTTCGCGTGGACTTCGGAGACGCCGTCGAGCGAGCGAAGCGCGTCGAGGTCGACCTCGGCCCCGTCGACTTCGAGCAGGAGCGCGTTCGCGAGCCAAAATCGGTTCGTCACCTCGAGCCCGTCGGTCTCCGCGACGTAGTCGACGATCGGTTCCTGGGCCTCGGCCGCCTTCGCCCGAAGTTCCTCGACGGCGTCCGCGTCTGCCGCGAAGAACGGCACCTCGACGTCCTCGGCGCGGACGACCACCTCCTCGACGTCCCCGCCGCCGTCCGCGAGGCCCGACGAAGAAAACAGTCCGAGCGCGCCCGCGAGCGCCGTTCCGTGCAGTACAGTCCGCCGCGACAGGGCCAGCGGCCCGTCGCGATCGCCGTAACGTGGGTCGTCTCTCATAGGGTGCTAACGGCGTTGCGCCGTGGCCGCTGCCCCCCACGATTACTAATAAATCCTGAATATCGTTGGCGGTTAACCGTCCATTTCCGAAGAAATCGAACCGGGGACCACACTCCAGAAAGTCGAAAGAGAGCGATTCGTGGCGGTTCTCGACCGATCGTTCGCGCGGCGACCCACCGGATCGCGCCCCACACCCGCACCGTCCGGCGGTCGGTACTCCGGTGACCGAGGCGTCCGGGGGTCGGATTCCGATGGCCGAGGCGTCCGACGGTGGGTACGCCGGTGACCGAGACGTCCGACGGTGGGTACGCCGGCGACCGAGGCCTCAGACCGTCGGGGAACCAACGGCAAGCCGAGTCCACGGCAGCGAGGACCGACCGTCGAATCGTGATCGGTCGGTGCGAGAAGGGTCGGATCGCTGACGGTCGGCGCGTCCGACCGGAGAGTTGATGGCCTCCCGGGCGGATCCATCCGCAGAATGGTTCGGGCCAGGTGCCGGGCGCTCTCGGCGCGACTCCGCGCGGAGATCAGGCAGGCGCTGCTCGAGAAGCACACGCCGCGGGAGGTCGCGGGGAGCTTCGCGCTCGGCACGTTCATCACGATGCTGCCGACCCTCGGAACCGGCCTCCTGTTGTTTTTCGGGATCGTCGCCGTCACGGAACGGGTCAGCAAGATCGCCCTGTTCGCCTCGGTGGTCGTCTTCAACCCGGTCGTGAAGTGGGGCGTCTACGCGTCGAGTTTCACGCTCGGCGTGGCGCTCCTGGGCCCCGTCGAGGGCGTCTCGCGCTCGGAGGTCTCGGTGACGGCCGGTCCGGACATCGTGGTCAGGCTCCTCCTGGGGAACCTCATCCTCGCCGCGATCGCCACCGCGGTCGGCTACGTCGTCGCCTATCGGATCGCGATCCGCCTGGAGAAGGGCGAGGTCGGCGAGGCCCTCGAGGAGGCGGTCGACGACTTCGTCGACGACGTGCTGACGGAGTGAGCCGCGGGCGCCGTCGCCGGCTCGACGCGGTTCCCCGCCGTCACGTCGGGTCGCCGTGGATCGCCCGCCAGACCCGCTCTTCGGTCAGCGGCATGTCGACGTGCGCGACGCCCAGCGGCGCGAGCGCGTCGCAGACGGCGTTGACGACGACGGGCGGGGCGGCGATCGTCCCCGCCTCGCCGATCCCCTTCACGCCCATGGGATTTCGGGGACTCGGCGTCTCCGTCGCGGCGGTCTCCATCCGCGGCACGTGTTCGGCTCGCGGGACGCCGTACTCGAGCATCGAGTCCGTCAGGAGTCGTCCGCTCCCCTCGTCGTAGACCGCGTGCTCGTAGCGCACCTGACCGATCCCCTGGGCGACGCCGCCGTGGACCTGCCCCTCGACGATCGTGGGATTGATCCGCGGCCCGCAGTCGTCGACGGCGACGTAGCGCTCGACCTCGACGTCCCCGGTGTCGGGATCGACCGCCACCGCGGCGACGTGGGTGCCGAAGGTGTAGGCGGATCCCTCGGGCTCGTAGAAGCACGTCGACTCGAGCCCGGGGTCGAGGCCGTCCGGCAAGCCCCGGCCGTAGGCGGCCCCCGCCACCTCGGCGAACGAGACGGGCTCCTCGCCGGCCCCGTCCTCCGTTCCCCCGTCCGCAGACAACCGCTCGCGTTCGACGGCGAACTCGCCGTCGGCGTAGGCGATCTCGTCGACGTCGGCCTCGAGGCGGTGGGCCGCGATCCGGCGGGCCTTCTCGAGAACCTCGCGGGCGCCCTCGCGGACGGCGTTGCCCGCCGCGATGGTGCTCCGGCTGCCGAAGGTACCGATCCCTCGCGGGATCGCGTCGGTGTCGCCCTCGACGACGTCGATCTCGTCGGAGGGAACCTCGAGTTCGTCGGCGACGATCTGGGCGTAGGTGGTCTCGTGACCCTGGCCGTGGGAGTGGCTGCCGGCGTAGACGGTCACGCCGCCGTCGG
>SKPV01000018.1 GCA_007119345.1 Halovivax sp. | reverse complement strand
GACGAAGAAGTCGATGACGAAGAAGTCGATGACGAGGAAGAGATGGACGACGGCGAGGACGATGAGGAAGACGACGAGGCGCCCTCGATCGCGGCGCTGACCTGATCGCCGGGGCGACTCACGCGAGCGGATTTTTTCGCCGACCGATTCCGAGCGGCGAGGCCGTTCCGATCCGCAGTGCCGGCGCCGCCGCGAGGGATCGCGGGTGAGGAACGGATTACGAATCGTCGCCGACCAGCTCGTAGTACGAGACGGCCAGCGCCGTCCTCCCGTCCCGGACGTCTCCGGCGACGACGGCCTCGCGCAGGTCGGGATACGGGGTTGCGCGAACGTCAATGGACTCGTCGGCGTCGAGTCGCTGCTCGGCGGTCGGGCGACAGCCGCGGGCGACGAAGACGTGCCGGACGCTGTCCGCGAAGCCGTTCGCCGGCTCGACGGTGAGCAGCGGCTCGACCGTCTCGGCCTCGTAGCCCGTCTCCTCCGCGAGCTCGCGTCGGGCGGCCGCCGGGATGTCCTCGTCCGACGGCTCGACGCCGCCGGCCGGGATCCCGACGTTCGTGCGCTCGACCGCCTGGCGCCACTCCTCGACGAGGACGACGTTCTCGTCGGGCGTGAACGCCAGCACCGCCACGCTCGGGGGCTCGGAGAGGTAGTCGAAATCGGTCTCGACGCCGTCGGGGAGGCGAACGGTCTCGGTAATCACGTCGAATCCCGGGCAGGCGTACGCTACCTCGCGATCGAGGGTCTCCCAGGCGAGCGGATCGTCTGACATACCCGGAGCTACGCGGGTCGGTCGCAAAAGTGGCGCGTCGCGCGGTCGGCGGGGAGGCCTCCTCCGCACCGCTGAACGGTCGTCATCGCGATCGAATCGGCCAGTTTGGGGCCTAACGACGCCATTTTCTCGCCATCAAGTCGACCGTCGGCTCTCGCCCACGCCGCCAGATGTCGTCCGCGCCGTCGGGTCCGAGCGTCCTCGAAATCGGCGGATTAGGCCGTCGAGACGACCGCTACGCGCCACCTTCGTCCCGACCGCCAGCACGTACCTCGTTCATAACAAAGCCACAGTCCCGGCAACGGTCATTTTCAGAGGGTTCCATGGATCAGCTCACCGGCTTTCAACGAGACCTGCTGTACGTCATCGCCGGGATGGACCGACCGTCCGGCCAGGAGATTCTGGACGACATCAACGACTACGTCGACCAGCCCGTCACTCACGGGCGCCTCTATCCGAACCTGGACGCTCTCGTCGAGCACGACCTGGTCGAGAAGGGGCAGCTCGACCGCCGGACGAATTATTACGCGCTGACGCCGAAGGGCCGACGCGCGCTCGAGAACCGACAGGAGTGGGTCGAACGCTACGTCGAACCGTAGCGACCCTCCTGTTTGGTCGCGGATCCCGCATCGTCAGCCACGGCACCGCCGGTGAGGGAACTCGATCCGACGGCCCGACGCGGATCGACGTCGAGCGGCGGACGTCCGACAGCGTGCGAACGATCGCATCGGACAGCGTGCGAACAGACGCATCGAACAGCGTACGAGCAGACGCATCGAACAGCGTACGAGCAGACGCATCGAACAGCGTGCGAGCAGTCGCGTCGGTCAGCGGCGTAGACGGGTGGCGAGGATCCTGGAGCGAGAGGCGTCAGACGGGAACGAGACGGCGTGACCGCCTCACGGTCGCCGGCACGGGGATGGATCGACCGCGTGCGAGGAGAGCGTCGGAACGGCGCCGGCAACTCGAGGGAGCGAACTGAGATTCCTCGGCGCGTGATCGGAACGATCGCGTCGGTCGGCTGTGCCATCTGGTCGCCCGTGGTGATCGGCGAGGACGCTGATCCGCGGCCGATACGAACGGCGCCGGCATCCACCCGCGGCCGATACGAACGGCGCCGGCATCCACCCGCGGTCGACAAGAACGGTGCCGGTACCTTTCCGTGGACGGTCCTGACGGCGGTCACCCTGCGGCCGTTCTCGTCTGCAGCCGCCGGGGACCGGCGCGACCCCCCGAGGGTAGGCTGTCGCTATCCCGGTAAACGACCCCTTTCGGAGCGGTCCAGCCGGCCGGTCGTGACGGACTGGCACTGACGGTGCGGTCCCGAAATCGTTTTCACCCAGACTCGCGCAGAGTCGGTATGCCGACGGAATCGGACACTCATTACGACCCCAGCCTGGGGAACAAGTTCATCTTCGTCACCGGCGGGGTGATGTCGGGGCTCGGGAAGGGCATCACGGCCGCGAGCACCGGCCGACTCCTCGAGAACGCCGGGTTCGACGTGACCGCGGTGAAGGTCGATCCCTACCTCAACGTCGACGCCGGGACGATGAACCCCTTCCAGCACGGGGAGGTCTACGTCCTGAAAGACGGCGGCGAGGTCGACCTCGACCTGGGGAACTACGAGCGGTTCCTGGGGATCGACATGACCTCCGATCACAACATCACGACGGGCAAGACCTACCAGCACGTCATCGAGAAAGAGCGCGCCGGGGACTACCTGGGCAAGACCGTCCAGATCATCCCGCACATCACCGACGACATCAAGCGCCGGATCCGCGAGGCCGCCGAGGGCCACGACGTCTGCATCGTCGAGGTCGGCGGCACGGTCGGCGACATCGAGGGGATGCCCTACCTCGAGGCGCTGCGCCAGTTCGCCCACGAAGAGCCCGAAGAGAACGTCCTCTTCGTCCACGTGACGCTGGTTCCGTACTCGAAAAACGGCGAGCAAAAGACCAAACCCACCCAGCACTCGGTGAAGGAAGTTCGCTCGATCGGCCTCCAGCCCGACGTCATCGTGGGACGCTCGGACGAGAAGCTCGCACCGGAGACGAAAGAGAAGATCGCGCTCTTCTGTGACATTCCCACCGAAGCGGTCTTTTCGAACCCGGACGTCGAGGACGTCTACCACGTTCCCCTCGTCGTCGAGGAGGAGGGGCTCGACCAGTACGTCCTCGAACGCCTCGGTTTGGCGGAGGACGCCCTGCCACAGGGTCAGCGCGCCAGCGAGTGGCGAGAGATCGTCACGTGCGAGAAGACCGGAACCGTCGAGATCGCCCTCGTCGGCAAGTACGACCTCGAAGACGCCTACATGTCGATCCACGAGTCGCTCAAGCACGCCGGCTTCGAGCTGGGAGTCGACGTCGAGACCCGCTGGGTCGACGCCGACGAGATGGCCGACAGACACGTCGAGCGTCTGCGCGAGGCCGACGGGATCGTCGTCCCGGGCGGCTTCGGCATGCGCGGGACCGAAGGTAAGATCCGTGCGATCGAGTACGCCCGCGAGAACGACGTCCCGTTTCTCGGCCTCTGTCTCGGCTTCCAGATGGCCGTCGTCGAGTACGCCCGCAACGTCCTCGGCTACGAGGGGGCCCACTCGGCGGAGATGGAGGAGGACACGCCGCACCCGGTCATCGACATCCTCCCCGAGCAGTACGAAGTCGAGAACATGGGCGGGACGATGCGCCTCGGCGAACACACGACGGTCATCGAGCCGGAGACCCTGGCCTACGAACTCTACGGCGACACCTCCTGCACGGAGCGTCACCGCCACCGTTACGAGGTCAACCCCGAGTACTTCGAGGACTTCGCGGACGAACCCTTCGTCTTCTCGGGGACCGCCGGCAACCGGATGGAGATTCTCGAACTCGAGGGCCACCCGTTCTTCCTCGGGACGCAGTTCCACCCCGAGTACAGTTCGCGACCGGACGATCCGAGCCCGCCGTTCGTCGGGTTCGTCGAGGCGGTGCTGGAGCGGACGGGCGCGGGCCGCGACGCCGACACGGAGGTGACCGTCTGATGGTCGACGTCGAGACGTTCGTCCCCGAGGCGATCGAGGAGATCGGCGAGGAGATCGGCGACGCGAACGCCGTCATCGCGCTCTCGGGCGGGGTCGACTCCTCCGTGGCGGCCGCGCTGGCCTACGAGGCGATCGGCGAGCGCCTGACGCCGGTGTACGTCGACACCGGCCTGATGCGCAAGGGCGAGACCGACCAGATCCGAGAGACGTTCGACTACATGGAGTCGCTGCGGATCGTCGACGCCAAAGACCGGTTCCTCGGCGAACTCGAGGGCGTGACCGATCCCGAGGAGAAGCGCCACGTCATCGGCGAGCAGTTCATCCGGGAGTTCGAGCGGGAGGCGAGAGATGCCGACGCCGACTACCTCGTCCAGGGGACGATCTATCCCGATCGGATAGAGAGCGAGGGCGGCATCAAGTCTCACCACAACGTCGGCGGCCTGCCGGAGGTCGTCGACTTCGACGGCATCGTCGAGCCCGTCCGCGACCTCTACAAGGACGAGGTGCGGGAGGTCGCCCGACACCTCGGACTCGACGAGCTCGTCGCCGAGCGAATGCCGTTCCCCGGCCCCGGCCTCGCCGTCCGCGTGATCGGCGAGGTCACCGAGGAGAAGCTCGACGTGGCCCGCGAGGCCTGTCACGTGGTCGAGGAGGAACTCGAGAAGTACGAACCGTGGCAGGCGCTCGCGGCGGTGATCGGCAAAGCCACGGGCGTGAAAGGCGACAACCGCGTCCACGGCTGGGTCGTCTCCGTCCGCTCGGTCGACTCCCGCGACGGGATGACCGCCAGGGCCCAGGAGATCGACTGGGAGACCCTCCAGCGGATCCAGTCCCGCATCACCGGGGAGAACGAGACCGTCGCCCGCGTCGTCTACGACGTCACCCACAAACCGCCCGCGACCATCGAGTACGAATGAGTTCGAACACGGACGGCCGGACGGCCATCGTCGCCGGCCCGGACGAGGACGGGATCGGCGCCGCGCTCGAGGACGAGGGCGTCGCGGTGACGCGCCTCGAGGAGGTCGCGACTCGGCCCGCCCTCGAGGAAGCCGGGGTCGGGTCGGCGGACCTCTTCGTGCTCACCGACGTCGCACAGGCGACGTCCATCCCGATCGCACGCGACCTCACCGACGAGCTGCGGATCGTGGTCTACGCGACCGACACGCTCCCGGAGTTCGTCAGGGGACAGCTCGACCTCGCGGTCGACCCCCGGATCGCCGACGCGAACGTGGTCGCGGAAGAAATTGCCGGGATTCGCTAAACAGCGTTATTGAACGCTCTGAACCCCGATATCAAGGATTTGAACGCGGCTCAATTCTGGTTTACTGTCGGTAACGGTGCTACACGGTCGGCGCCATTGAAGTCCGATCGAGTCCACAAATCGAAACGGAGGTAACGGGCACCAGTTGCGGTCGATAGTTCGCCGATCCCGTGCTTCCAGCAATCCCACCACAGCACCCTTCAGGAGTGCCACACTGAGGGCCGGGCCTAGCACCTCCCGGCCCTCCGTTCTTTCGTACGCGAGCGACGGCGACGGTCGTCGCCGCGGCCGGTCGACGTAGCGTCCCCGCGGTTTCCGCGTCCGGTCAGCATCGGGTCCACGCAGTCGTGGCGACCTGTCGCATCGCGCCCACCGCCGCGGCCGGTCGACGTAGCGTCCACACCGTCGCGGCCAGCGTCCGCTCGCGCTCAGTCGCGGAGCGACGACAGCGCGGGAATCTCCTCGAGCCGATCGTCGTCGAGCAGGTCCCAGTCGATCCCCGTCGGCCGGTCGTCCGCCTCGGTCCGGATCACCCGTTCCGGCGTGCCGACCAGATCGATCCGGACGTCGTGATCGGCGTCGTCGATACCGTCGACCACCTGCCGTTCGTGAACCGTCGTGGCGACGGTCGTCCCGTCGCCGACGAGCCCGCGTTCGGCGAGGAGGGCGAACTCCAGGTCGCTGTAGCCCTCGCCCTTGCCGACTCGTGCGCCGTCCGCCGAGACGGCGACGCTCCCGGAGACGATCAGGTCGATCGGCGCCACCTCGTCCGGAGCGACCGGCCGTCCGTGCTCGGAGATACCCGAGACGGTCGTCGCCGCGTCGACGTCCTCGACCTCGGTCGGGTCGAGTTCAAGAAAACACCGTTCGTCGCTGAGCCGCGGGACGGCCACGTAGAGGCGCTTCCCGTCGCGCAGCGCCCGCCTCCGAACCGGCAGTTGCGGCGCGTCGGGGTTCGCCTTGATCGTCTCCGCGGTCCGCCACGCCGACCGGTCGGCGAGCCGATCGGCCGCCTCCGTCGCGCCGGCGTAGTTCGGAATCCGCCCGTGGGGCGGGAACGGAAAGCGGGCGACCCCGGACTCCTCGAGGTCGTCCCAGACGCGCTCGCGGATCGTCTCCTTGGTCATCGACCGACCGTTCGGGCCGGCAGGTGTTGAGCCTTGACGGTTCGTCGCCGCCGAGTGCCGTCCGCTCAGCGACCCGCAACGGCCGGATCGACTCGGTCTCGCCGCCGAGGCCGCACCGCCACGTCGCGAAGCGGCCGGACCGGCTCAGTCGTCGTCCTCGTCACCCCGGGCTGTTGCCACCAACCGGACCGCTTCCGGTTCGATCAGCTCCTCGATCGCCAGTCGCGTCGCCTCGGCGTTGCCGGGGAGACAGAACACGGGAACGCCGTCGACGATCCCCGCCTCGGTCCGACCGCCGATCGCGCGCGTGCCGATCCGTTCGATCGCCCGGATCGCGTACGCGTACCGGAAGGTCGGAAGGTCCTTCTCGAGGATCGGGCGCACCGCCTCGACGGTGACGTCGGAGGGCTCGATCCCGGTGGAGCCGGCCGCGACGACGAGGTCGACGTCGTCGCGGTCCACGAGGCGCGACACCGCCGACTGCACGTTGTCGTGGCTCGCGTCGATCCGCTCGCGGACGGCGACCTCGTGATCCGCCGCCTCGACCGCGCTCACGATCTCCCCGGTCGGTTCGTCGTCTTCGATCCCGCGGTCGCCCGAGACGGTGACGACGGCGAATCCGAGCGGGCCGTCGATCCCCGGCCTTCGCTCGTCACCCGCCGGACGATCGCCGTCCACCGTCGCCGACTCGCTCCCGCGGGCGTCTGCCATACGGTCGATTCTCCCGGGACGATCAAAAGCGCTGGGCCGGCGACCGAACGCGTCTCCTCGATAGGTCTCACCAACTGTTATGGCCGCCACCGCCGTTACTCCGCGCATGGACGCCGTCACAATCACCGAACACGGAGGCACGGACGTCATCGAGTACGGCGAGCACCCGGAGCCGACCGTCGGCGACGACGAGGTGCTCGTCGACGTCAAGGCCGCCGCGCTCAACCACCTCGACGTCTGGGTCCGCCGCGGGTTGCCGACGCTCGACCTCGAGATGCCCCACGTCCCGGGCAGCGACGGCGCCGGCGTCGTCGAGGCGGTCGGCGACGACGTCACCCGGTTCGAGCAGGGCGACCGGGTGGCCCTCGCCGCGGGCGTCAACTGCGGCCACTGTGAGTTCTGCCGGGACGGCGACGCCACCCGCTGCGTCTCCTACCACATCATCGGCGAGCACGTTCCCGGCATCCACGCCGAGTACGCCGCGATCCCCGAGGACAACCTGATTCCGGTTCCGGACGGCGTCGACTGGGAGGTGGCGGGCTCGGCCTGTCTCGTCTTCCAGACCGCCTGGCGGATGCTCGTCGATCGGGCCGACCTGCGCCCGAGCGAGTCGATCCTCGTCCTCGGCGCCAGCGGCGGGGTCGGCCACGCGGCCGTCCAGATCGCCGACTACGTCGGCGCCGAGGTGTACGCGACGGGGTCCACCGAGGCGAAGCTCGAGGCCGCCCGCGAACACGGCGCCGACCACGTCTGCAACTACGAGGAGGCGGACTTCGCCGCGTGGGTCCGCGAGGAGACCGGCCGCCGGGGCGTCGACGTCGTCGTCGACCACGTCGGCGCCGCCACCTGGCGGGACTCGATCAAGAGCCTCGCGAAGGGCGGCCGACTGGTCACCTGCGGCGGCACGACGGGACCGAACCCCGAGACGGACATCCCCCGCATCTTCTGGAATCAGCTCTCGATCGTCGGTTCGACGATGGCCACGCCCGGACAGGTCGACGACGTCATGGATCTCGTCTGGGACGGCACCTTCGAACCGGCGATCCGGGAGACGCTCCCGATGAGCGAGAGCGCACGCGCGCACGAACTCCTGGAAGGGCGCGAGGGCTTCGGGAAGGTCGTCGTGGTGCCCGACAGCGAGCGCTAAGGGTTCGGCCGGGTCGTCCTGATGCCGGGCAGCGAGCGCTACGGGTTCGGCCGGGTTACCGGCGCAGGAAGGGCTGCCCGATGGGGTCGCGGCCGGTTCGCTCGTCGGCCGGCTCTCACTTCTCGTCTCCGTCCCCGTCGAGCGAGACGACGCCTTCGGTCGAGTTGACGTGGACGCGCCGATCCGCGGCGACGGTGAGGCTCAGCCGCGCCAGGTCGACGTCGTGGTCCGGCCGCTCGACGGCGAGGACCGACGTCCGCGTCGTCCAGTCGTCGGTCTGCACCAACGGGTCGGTGTAGTAGCCGTGGACGTGGACGCCGGCGACGTCGGCGAACTGGTCCTCGCCATCGTCCGCGCCGTCGGCCTCGTCGTCCGCCCCGGCGGCCTCCGCATCCCCGCCGTCGAACGCCTCGACCCGCGCGAAGCGGTGGGAGACCGATCCCGACCCCCAGCCCGACGCGACGACGACGGCGAAGCGCTCGTCGAAGTCGATCGCCTCCAGTTCGGCCGCGACGTCGTCGTGCGATCCGTCGAGATCCACGAGTTCTTCGAATTCGTCGGCGCCGTCGGCCGTCCACACGCGATACTCGGCGCCGGTTTCGCCGGGCAACGGATCCGCCACGCGCACGAAGCCCTCGATCCGTTCGAACGCCAGCGACGGCTCCCCGTCCATCGTCTCGCCCAGATAGTCGTCGTACCACTCCTCGTCGCCGTCGTCGGGGGTCTCCGGCCGGTCGATCTCGTGGGACGGCTCGTCGACGCGGGGGTCCTCGGCGAGTTCGTCGGCCGGATCGTCGCCCCCGGACGGGTCGTCTCCGTCGTTTCCGTCGTCTCCGTCGACGGCGTCGTCTCCGTCCGCATCCTCCGAGAGACAGCCGGCGAGCGAGACGGTCGCGAGGCCCGTCGCGACGAGGAGCGATCGGCGATTCATAGCACACCATCCGCGCGCGGCGGATAAGTGCCTTCGGCAAGGTAACACGGCGACTGCTGCGAGGACGAAGCCCGTCCGGACCCGTCGACGCGAGCGATCGACTCGCAACGAGTCCGCACGGCGAAACGCAGCGCACATAGTCCCCCGGTTCGAACCGTCGCGCGTGACCGACGGCGACGACCGGTACGTCCACGATCCGGCGGCGTTCGACGAGCGCGACGAGCGTGCGGACGGGTCGTCGACGGGTGAAGAGGACTCCCTCACCGGCGTCCCGCCGGACGCGGTCGATCGCGAGTTCGACTGGCGTGGGTGGGTGCTCGTCGGCGTGATGGTCGTCGCCTTCGTGCTCGCGCCGATCGCGATCTATCTCGTCCCGCCGGGCGCCTCGGAGTACCGGTTCGCGCTCATCATCCTGCCGCTCCTGCCGGCGCTCTTGCTCGCGGTGACGGCGGTGTGGGCGACGACGAGGCCGTAGGCGAGGCGGCGAACGGAGTGAGCCGCCTCGGGATGGCGAGCGGGGAGCACAGCGACCCGCGAGCGTCGGACTACGTGAGCCGCCTCGGGATGGCGAGCGGCCACCGACGGGAGCCGTGAGCGGCGCGGTGGTGAGCGCAGCGACCCACCTCGAAACGGCGACCGACATCCCGGAATCGGCGGTCGGAGGAGGGCCGAGCGCGGGTGCGTTTCGGGCGGACGAGATCGCGGTGCCGGCTACGCGTCGATCGCGACGAGCTCGTCGACCACCGCCGAGGCGACGGGGCGGTCCCGGTCCGGCGTCCCCTCGGCCGCCGCGTAGACCGCGAGCGCCGCCTCGAGCCTGGTCGCCTGCCGGGTGGTGATCGTCGCCGGTCCGGATTCGATCCGCTCGAACAGGTCGACCAGCCAGGCCGGCGGCCGATCGCCCGCGTCGATCGACTCCTCGGCGCGGTCGGCGAGGACGTGGTGGACGACCCAGCGTTGCTCTCGCGACAGGTCGACGGGGTGGCGCTCGGTTTCTCGCGGCGTCGAACTCATGGGAATCCGAGCCGAGGTGTTCGGCTCACGCGCGCTGGTAGGTAGCGTTCGGGGATAAATATTGTTGCTTGTTATCATTCCACAATGCCCCGTTGCGGACGCCGGGGTCAGCGGCCGCCGGGCTCAAACCTCGCCGAACGTGGGAAGGGGCGGCGTACCGGCCGAGCGTCGTTCCGACGGGTCAGGTAGGCGCCACCTGTCCGCCCGTCGCCGAGAACGGCGTTCGCGGTAAGCGCACCCTACCGAACGGCCGAGCGACGGCCTCGGAAGGCGGAACGTGTGGACGCGGAAGTCGTCGAACGCGACGGCGGCGGCGCGACGTCCGATCGTCGATCGGGGACCTCAGAGACGCGAGCGAACGGCGCGGACCTGTTGACGTGGCGGTCGTCCCTCCGTCGAAATCTCAGCGGCCGTCTCGCACATCGAAATCTCAGCGATCGTCCCACCCGTCGCGGTCCCAGCGATCGTCCCGCTCGTCGCGGTTCCAGCGGCCGTTCGCCCGTCGAGAGCTCAGCGGTCGTCCCGGCGCATCGCGATCTCGAACCACGGGCAGAGACGAAGCTGGCGGTACCACTCGGGGTGCTCGCGCAGTCGGTCGTACGGAACCCACGCGAGGCCGGCCACCTCCTCCTCGTTCGGCGTCAGCGTCCGGTCGTGCAGCGTGAGCTGCAAGACGGCGCACACCTCGTGCTCGACGCCCTCGTTCTCGAAGTAGCGCTTGTACTCGAAGCGGTCGGTGATCCGGAGGTCCTCGTACTGGTCGGGCGTGATGCCCAGTTCCTCCTCGAGGCGCTGGCGCGTGGCCGCCTCCTGGCTCTGGCCCTCGACGGGGTGGGACGCAACGGTCCCGTCCCAGTAGGTCCCCCAGAGTCGCTTCTCGGGGGCGCGCTGGGCCAGCAGGATGTTGTCCTCCTCGTCGAAGACGAGGGAGGTGAACGCCCGGTGGCGAATGCCGTCGCCGGTGTGGGCATCGAGTCGGTTGACCGTCTCGAGTTCGGTATCGTCCTCGTCGACCGCGATCACGTCCTGTCCGGCGTTCGGGTGCGTGAGGTCGTCGTCGAGCTGACCGCTCATACGCCGTCGAACGGCGAGGCGCGTGAAACCAGTATCGACTCGGGACGGTCGCCGTCAGCGTCGATCGTCGGCCCGGTTCCGGCCGTCGCCGTCGTCATCCCTCGTCCGGGTCGGGATCGTCCCGACGCCGCCGACCGCCGCGAGGAGGTCCGCGCCGTCGGCTTCGGCTGCGGCGTACCGCCTCGCGTCGCCCGCCGCCTCCGTAACGCGGACCGAGAACCCGCGATCGGTCGCCAGCTCGAGGACGGCGTCGACGTGATCTTCGCTCCCGCTCGCGGGGTTCACCACCGACACCCGCCGCTCCGAACGGGCCGGACACATACGGGAAGGGTACGAGTAGAAAGTGCAAAAGGCACGGCCCGGCAATCCTCGGACGGACACGTGTACTCCGTCGACCTCCACGCGCACACGCGATTCTTCCACGGTCGCCAGCGCCTCGGCGACCGGTTCGATCCCGTCGGACACCGGTTGCTCGTTCGCGCGGCGACGCGCCGGGGGCTCGACGGAGTCGCGACGACGAACCACGACTACTACACGCGGTTCGGGTCGGACGGCGTCGCGACGATCCCGGGCATCGAGATCACGACCGACCGCGGTCACGTCCTGGTGGTGGGACCGGATCCGCCCGCCCGCACGGAACCCGGGACGCTCACGCCGGCGGAGGCGGTCGAACTGGCCCACGACCGGGGCTGTGCGGCCATCGTCGCCCACCCGTTCCGCAACAGCACCGTCCGGGACGTGAGCGACGTTCCGTTCGACGCCATCGAGGTCAACGGCAAGCACCCGCGCTCGCGGCCGCTCGTCGAGCAGCTGGCCGCTGAACGGGACCTGCCGCTGGTCGGCGGCAGCGACGCCCACTTCCCCTTCGAGGTCGGGCGGGCCTTCACGCGAGTCGACGCCGACGACCTGACGCCCGGGGCGGTGGTCGACGCGATCCGGGACGGCCGGGTCGACTTTCGAATTTCGAACGGTCGGGTCGACCGGTGGCTCCGACGGCTCTACCGCTCGGTCCACCGACGCAAGGGGACGATCGACGCGCTGGACGGGGCCGCGCCCGGCGTCGGACGACCGCCCGGTGAGGACGAGGAGCGCGAGCGGCGCGACGCTTCGTAGGCGAGCGCGCCGACGAGGGGATCGGCCGCCGAGGAACTCTCATTTTGCCAACGGAAATCCGCTTCGGCGAGCGGTTTTCTCCCGGGACGACCGAGCATCCGGTATGAGCCCGATGGCGACCGAACCCAACCTGCTGTACCTGGGTACGGAAGACGGCCTGCGAGTGCTCCGGGCCGAACCGACCGGACTCGAGCGCGTCGGTCGGTCGCTCGACGAGAACGCGGTGCGAGACGTTTCCGTCCACCCGTCCGATCCGCGGGAGGCGCTGATCGGCTGCGGACTTCGCGGGCGCGGCCTCCACCGCACGACCGACGCCGGGCGGACGGTCGAAACGCTCGGCTTCGAGGACGAGTGGGTCTGGGGCGTCGAGCGCGACCCGATCGACCCAGAGACGGTGTACGTCGGGACCGAGCCGCCGATGCTGTACCGATCGACCGACGGCGGGGCGACGGTCGACCCGTTCGAGGGGATCGACGACCTGCCGAGCCGCCCGGACTGGACGTTCTTTCACGACCCGTTCCGCGCGGGCCACGTCCACGGGATCGCGATCCACCCGGATCGACCGGACCGGCTCTTCGCGGGCGTCGAACACGGCGCCCTGCTCTACACGCACGACGGGGGCGAGCGGTGGCACGAGGCGCTGGTCGGACGGGACCTCCACCGGATCGCGATCGATCCGGCCGACCCCGACCGCGTCTTCGCGGGAACCGGCGCCGGCCTGTACCGGAGCGAGGACGCCGGCGACTCGTGGGAGTCGGTCGCCGACCTCGCGGGCGCGTACGTGCACGGGGTCGTGTTCGATCCCGATCGGCCGAACCGGGCGTACGTCTACGCGGACCGCGACGGCGAGCCGGTTTTCCGCAGCGCGAACCGGGGCGAGTCGTGGCGGCCGGTCGGCGACGGGTTACCGGCGGCCGGCCCGGCAGACACCCTCCGGACCCTTCCCGACGATCCGGCGAGGCTGGTCTACGCCGGCGAGACGGACGACGGGACGAGCCGCCTGTACGCGAGCGACGACGCCGGCGACTCGTGGCACCGGCTGGACGGGACGTTCCCGAAGATCTGGCGGCTCGAGGTCGCTCCCGCAACCGTCTGACCGGCGTTCGGTCGCTACCACGGCCGTCGTTCCGATCTCGTTCGGGGAATCGGCCACGACGCCCGAACGCGAGTAGCCCCCCCACCGGTCGGTCGAGCCCATACCTGACCGGCCCAGTCGTCGCCCGACCGGCCCAGTCGTCGCCGCGCTCACGCGACCGGCCCAGTCGTCGCCGCGCTCACCCGAGCTGCTCGTCGAGAATCAGGCGCGTCTTCGTGCTGACGACCTCGTCCTGCTCGCGAGCCTTCGTGATGAGCTCGTTGATCCCGCGGGTGTCGGCGGCGTCGACGACGAGGACGACGTCCTCCTCGCCGGAGACCTGCCAGGCGAAGTCGACCTCCGCCCACTCGGCCATTCGCTCGGAGATCTCGCGGGTGTCGACGTCGACGGCGACGCCGATCTCGATCATCGCCTTTACGTTTCCGGTGCGCGTCGCGACGGTGAAGCGCTCGATGACGTCGTCTTCGGTCATCCGGTCGACGCGGTTGCGGACCGTGCCCTCGCTCGTTCCAACCTCGTCGGCGATCTCGGTGTACGGCGTGCGGGCGTCCCGGCGGAGGATGGCGAGGATCTGTCGGTCGAGCTCGTCCATTGAGGTGCGTGGGTACGGCCGGACCGCACTTGACGATTACGAAATTCGTAACTCGGCTTCGAAGCCAACACTTATGCACCAG
Source organism: Halovivax sp. (assembly GCA_007119345.1). Classification (GTDB taxonomy): domain Archaea; phylum Halobacteriota; class Halobacteria; order Halobacteriales; family Natrialbaceae; genus Halovivax. Next base: position 44,878 of record SKPV01000018.1, on the reverse strand, counting down.
GGACCAGTACGCATCTCGTAATGGAACCGGCCTACGTAGCACTGGAGGGCGGCCGCGTGATCGAGGGGCGCGGTCGCTCGCCGGGAACGGCCCGCGGGGAACTGGTTTTCACGACCGCGTACACGGGGTACGAGGAGAGCCTGACCGACCCCTCCTACGAGGAGCAGGTTCTGACGTTCGCGTACCCGCTGATCGGCAACTACGGCGTCCGCGAGGAGCGATTCGAGTCCGACCGCGTCCACCCGCGCGCCGTGCTCGCCCGGGAGTTGACCGACGACGTGGCCGCCTGGCTCGAATCCGAGGGCGTCCCCGCCGTCGACCGACTGGACACCCGCGAGGTCGTCACCGACGTCCGCGACGAGGGCGCCATGAAGTGCGGGATCGCGGTCGGCCGGACCGCCACCCCCGAGGACGCGGTCGCCGAGCTCGAGCGCTGCGAGTCGATGAGCGATCACACCGACATCGGCGCCCAGGTCAGCGTGAGCGAGGAGACGATCCGCGGCGCCGACAACGACGGGGCGACCGTCGCGCTCGTCGACTGCGGCTGCAAAGGCTCGATCGTCGACTCGCTGGTCGCCCGCGGCGCGACCGTCCACGTCCTCCCCCACGACGCGACGCCGGCCGCCGTCGACGCGATCGACCCCGACGTCCTTTTCGTCTCCAACGGCCCCGGCGACCCCGAGAACTACGGGGCCGCCGTTTCCCTCGTCGAAGCGTTCGTCGACGAACTCCCGATCGCCGGCATCTGTCTCGGCCAGCAGATCGTCTCGCTCGCGCTCGGGGGCACCACCGAGAAGATGACCTTCGGGCACCGCGGCGTCAACCAGCCCGTCATGGACCTCGAGACGGGACGGGTCGTCATGACCACCCAGAACCACGGCTATACCGTCGACGAGCCGGGTCCCCGCCTGGAGGTTACCCAGGTCAACGTCAACGACGACACGCCGGAGGGCCTCGACGGCGTCGACTGCGACGTGCTCACCCGCCAGTACCACCCCGAGGCCAACCCCGGCCCCGAAGACACCCTCGACTTCTTCGACGACGTGCTCGCGATGGCGGGGCCGGTCCAGCAACGGGCCGTTCCGGCCGACGACTGATCGGCGGTCACCGCTCGATCGACCGGTTTTCGCCGTCGGCTCTCGAATCCGCTATCGCTCCGGCGCTCGGTATCGGACCCATCAATCCGCGAAGCTGTAGGTGACCGTCACCGAGGCCGACACCGTCGCCAGCCCCTCGTCGATCTCCGTCGGGGGCGCGCCGTCCGCGTCGTCCGCTTCCGCCACCACGTCGTCGTGGGAGACCCTGACCGGGGACACGTCGACGTCTGTCGTCGACACCGAGCGGGTGCCGGTGAGTTCGACGCCACGATTCGCCGCGACGTGTTCGGCCTCGGCGTCGGCGTTCGCGAACGCCTCGTCGAGCGCCCGCTCGCGCAGCTCTTCCCGCGTCTCGTCGGTCAGCCCGAACCGCACGCGGCCGACGTCGTCGGCGCCCGCCGCTGCGACGGCGTCGATCACCTCGCCGACGCGGTCGGGATCGTCGAGCCGAAGCCGGAAGCTGTGGCTCCCCTCGTAGCGGGTCGAGTTCCGCGGCTGGCGCACGTCGTACCGGCCGGACTCGACGTCGTCCTCGGGGATCCCCAGCTCGTCGAACGTCTCTCGGAGCGTCTCGGCGTCCGCGGCGAGCTCGTCGCTCACCTCGTCGGCCGACTCGCCGGACGCCTCGACGCCGACGGTGAGGGTGGCCTCGTCGGGTTCGACCTCGACGACCCCGTCGGCGCGCACCTCGATCTCGTTGCCGGGGTCGTCCTCCGGCGGCGCGCCGAGCGAATCGTCGTCGCCGTTGCCCGCTCCCAGCACGCCCTCGATGCACCCTGCGCTCGCGATCGCGACGCCGACGCCCGACGCCGCGAGGAACCGTCGTCGGTCCATGGCGAATCCATCGTCCGGCCGACTCAAAACGTCACGCCAAGCTCAAATCGGCATTTGAACTAGCGGCCGACCGGTCAGCGGGGACGAACGTTTACGTAGCAGTTCGTGGTAGTCCCCATCGGATGTCCGACGGACGCCTCCTGTTGCCGGTCGCCAATCCCGAGACGGCCGAGCGGCTGCTGGACACGGCGATCGACGTCGCCCGCGACCGGGCCCTCGAGGTTCTCGTCGTCCACGTGATCGAGGTGCCGGTGCAGTTGAGCCTCGCACAGGCCAGGCAGTCCCTCGACGCCGAGCCGGGCGCGTCGGTGGTCGAGGAAACCGTCGATCGGGCGCGTGCCCACGGGGTCGAGGCGGCCGGTCGGGTACGATTCGGCCGGGACGTCGCCACGAGCCTGGTGAACCTCATCGAGCGCGACGAGGTCGCGACCGCATTGGTGGGGTGGCGCGGGCGGCCGCGCCGTCGCGACGTCGTCCTCGGGAGCTACATCGACGCGGTCCTGGCCGACGCCGACTGCGACGTGCTCGTCAAGCGGATCGACCGGGAACGAGGCGACGTCTCGTCGGTGCTAGTTCCCGTCGCCGGCGGCCCGCACACGGAGCTGGCCGCCGAAACCGCCGGCGCGATCGCGCGCGGACGGGGTGCGACCGTCGAACTGGCGACGGTGGTCTCCCCCGACGCCGACGAAGCGGCGGTCGACGACGCGCGGGCGATGCTGACCCGAACGTCCCCGACGCTCGGCGCGGTCGAAACGGTGACGGAGACGGTGCTCCGGGGCGACGACGTCGTCGAGACGATCGTCGAGCGCGCCGCCGACCACGACGCGACCGTCCTCGGTGCCGGTGGCGGCGGCCTCTTTCACCGGGTGCTGGTCGAGAACGTCCCCGAGAGAGTCGCACGCGAGGTCGACGGCGCGGTGGTGATGGTCAAACGGCCCGAAAGCGTCTCTCGTGCGCTGTGGCGCCGGCTCGCGGAGCGGATTCGGTGACCCGCTCCCGGACGGACCGGTCGCGCGACGAGCCGGCGACGTCGGCTCACTCCACGAGCAGTTCGAACTCCCCGCCGAGGAAGTCCTCGACGTAGATCCGCCAGCACTCCTCGCAGAGGTGTTCCAGCTTCGGCGACCGCGGGCTGCCCGCGAAGTCCCGACGGACCAGTTCCGTGTGGGCGTTCGTCAGGTCGAACGTCGTATCGCAGCGAGCGCACTCGAGCGCGTTCGTGCGAGTGAATATCACGGCACCCCTTATCGGTGTTTACGTGGGTTCGATCCGTGCGAACGACGGACGCGTCGCGTGATATTTGACGACGCGCCGAGAACGTCCGCGCGTGTCCGACGACGCCTCGTCCGCGAGCCGGCGGATCGACCGCGACGGCATCTCGGGCCGACTGTACGACGGCCTTGGGCCGGGTCCACACCCCGCCGTCGTCGTCCTGCACGGCGCCGGTGGCGGGGGCGGCTACGAGCGCGGGTACGCGCGCCGGCTGACGAGACGCGGCTACGCGGCCTGCTGCGTCGACTACTTCGGCGTCCCCGGCGCGCCCGACGCCCTCGACCGCATCCCGATCGACCGCATCGAGCGCGCGATCGAGCGGCTCCTCGCCCGGCCGGAGATGGACGGAGAACGGGTCGGCGTCGTGGGGTTCTCGCGGGGCGGCGAGGCGGCGCTACTTACCGGCGCCCGATCGGACGCCGTCGGCGCCGTCGTCGCCTACTCGGCGAGCGGCTACGCCTTCCCCGCGCCGACGTGGATGGACGGTGTCGAGGAGGAGCGGGCCGCCTGGCTCGTCGACGGCGAACCGGTTCCGTACGTTCCCGTCGATCGGCACGTCGACCACGAGCAGGAGAGCCTGGCCGACGACCTCGACCTCGACGAACCGGTGTCGGCCCGCGCCGTCGACCGCGCAGCTCCCGAACCTTCCGCCGTGCGGAGATCCCGGTCGAGCGGATCGACGGCCCCGTGCTGTTCGTCACGGGCGGCGAGGACGCCATCTGGCCCGCGCCCGCGCTCGCCGGCGTCGCGATCGATCGACTCGAAGCTCACGATCACCCGTGGTCGTACGAGAACCGCATCTACCCGGACGCCGGCCACGCGATTCGCATTCCCTACCGGTTCGATGAGAGCGACGATCGGACGGCCGAACATCGGCTCGGCGGAACGCTCGAAGCGAACGCCCTCGCGTCCGCGGACGCCTGGCTGCGAACGCTCGAGTACCTCGACGCCGGCCTGGATCGCTGAGAACACCCAAAGCGACGACGGACGAGACTCCTCCGCGCTCGGTCGTGGCCGAAACGAGCGAACGACCCGCTTCGCTCGCCAATCGAGCTTCCGTCGTTCGCTAGCTATCGCTCGCTAATGACGGAAGCACCGCTGACCCGTGAACGCCATCGCGATCCCGAGCTCGTCGGCCGCCTCGATCACCTCGTCGTCGCGCATCGAGCCGCCGGGCTGGACGACCGCTTCGATCCCCGCCTCCGCCGCGTGCTCGATCCCGTCCGGGAACGGAAAGAAGGCGTCGGAGGCCATCACGGCGCCGTCGGCGCCCTTGTCCTCCGCGTGTTCGTCGGCCTTCATGCCGGCGATCCGGACCGCGTCGACCCGCGAAACTTGGCCGATGCCGAGCCCGACCGTCTCCGTGCCGTCGGCGAAGACTATCGCGTTCGAAGTGGCGTGCTTGACGACGGGCCAGGCGAAGCGCATCGTCTCGAGCTGGGCGTCGGTCGGCTCCCGCTCGGTGACGACTTCGAGGTCGTCCGGTACGAGCCGCCGGAGATCGCGGTTCTGGACGAGCCGACCGCCGACGAGCGGTTTCTCCGCGAACGATTCCGTCCGGTCGTCCGGGCCGATCGGGCCGGGATCGCCGCCGGAGACGTCGAGCACGCGCATGTTCTCGCGCTCGCCGAGGATCTCGAGCGCGTCGCCCTCGAAGCCGGGGGCGACGACGACGTGTTTCACCGAGTCGACGATCCGCTCGGCCGTTTCGGGATCGCAGGGCCGGTTGAGCGCGACGATGCCACCGAAGGCGCTCATCGGATCGGTCGACAGCGCCCGGTCGTAGGCCTCCGTGAGGGTGTCCGCGGTCGCGCAGCCGGCCGGGTTGGCGTGCTTGATCACCGCCGCCGCCGGTTCCTCGAACTCGACGATCAGGTCGAGGGCGCCCGCCGCGTCGACGTAGTTGACGTAGGACATGCCCTTCTCGCCGCCGACCTGGTCGGCGGCGACCACGCTCGGCTCCTCGCTCGTCCGATCGCGGTAGATCGCGGCCTCCTGGTGGGGATTCTCCCCGTAGCGGAGGTCGCCGCCCTTCTCCTCGGTGCGGAGCCGGCGTTCGGGGAATCGCTCGTCGGCGTCGGCGGCCACCTCGACGTCGACCCGCCCATCGTCGTCCGCGGTCACGTCGACGCGGCCCTCCGCGAACCACCGTACCGCCCGCGGATACGCGCTGAACTCCCCCTCGTAGAGGACCCGCTCTTTGAGCGTCTCCGTCGTGTCGCCGTCGTAGACCGGAACGGGTTCCTGGGTGACGATCGGCCCCATGTCGACCTCGTCCTCGATGACGCTCCCCTCGTCGTCGGTGGCGTCGGTGACGACGTGGACGGTGCAGCCGGTCACGGAGACGCCGGCCTCGAGCGCGTCGCCCCAGGCGTCCGTACCGGGGAACGCGGGCAGCAGCGACGGGTGGACGTTGAGCGTGGTCGGCGCCGCCTCGAGGAACGTATCGGAGAGGATTCGCATGTAGCCGTCCAGACAGACCAGGTCGAACTCGTGGTCGGCGAGCGCCTCGAGAACGGCCTCCTCGTGTGCGCGTCGGTCCATCCCGTCCTCGAGCGGGACGACCTCGGTGGGGACGCCCCGCTCGGCCGCCGACTCGAGCACCGGCGCGTCCGGCGCGCTCGTCAGGACGACCGCGAGTTCGGCGCCGCCCGGTTCGCGGTCGGCGATGTTCAACAGGTTTCGTCCCCGGTTGCCCGCCATCCCGGCGATGCGCGTCATACTCGGAGGGGCGCTCGCGCGAGTCAAAGGGGTTCTGATTCGCGACATCCCCGGGTCGGCACGCGACCGCGAACGCCCACCGCGACGGACCGAACGCGAGGCGATTTCCGAACGGCCGGCGACCGCCCTTTCGACACGCTTTTTCGAACCCGCCGAGGATTCACCGCCATGACCGATCGGGACTCGCTGTACGCCGTCTCGCCGCTGGACGGACGGTACGCCGGCCGCACCGCCCCGCTGTCTCCCTACGCCAGCGAGGCGGCGCTGATGCGCGCGCGCGTCCGCGTCGAGGTGGAGTACCTCCTCGCGCTGGCCGACCTCGAGGCGACGCCGCTCTCGCTCGAGGAGGAGACGCGCGAACGGCTCCGGGACGCGTATCGAAATTTCGCCGAAGAGGACGCCGCGACCATCAAGGAGATCGAAACGAGCGGCTACGGGCCGTTCGAGGCGACCAACCACGACGTCAAGGCCGTCGAGTACTTCCTGCGACTCCGGCTGCCGGAGGGAAGCGACGCCGTCCCCTGGATCCACTTCGGACTCACGAGCGAGGACGTCAACAACCTGGCCCACCGGCTGCTCGTCCGGGACGCCGTCGAGGAGGTCCTGCTCCCGGCGCTGTACGAGGTCCGGGACGCGCTCGGCGAGATGGCCAGGGAGCATCGCGACCTCCCGATGCTCGCCCGGACCCACGGCCAGCCCGCGACCCCCACGACCTTCGGCAAGGAGATGGCCGTCTACGCGGCCCGGCTGGGCCGGGCGACGGGCCGGATCGCCACCGCGACCGACGGCCTCCGTGGCAAGCTCGGCGGCGCCTCCGGCACCTACGCGGCTCACCACGCCGCCTACCCCGACGTCGACTGGTCCGCCTTCGCCGCGAACTTCGTGGCCGATCTCGGGCTGCGGTTCGAGTCACTCACGACGCAGGTCAATCCCTGCGACGACCTCGCGACGCTGTTCGACGCGCTCCGCGGAGCGAACCAGGTGCTGCTCGACCTCGACCTCGACGTCTGGCTCTACGTCTCGAACCGCTACCTCGGCCAGACGTCCGTCGCGGGCGAGACCGGCTCCTCGACGATGCCCCACAAGGTGAACCCGATCGACTTCGAGAACGGCGAGGGCAACCTCTCGAAGGCGAATTCCGACCTCTCCTTCCTCGGGGAGTACGTCACCACCTCCCGGCTCCAGCGGGACCTCTCGGACTCGACGGTCAAGCGCAACGTCGGCGCCGCGTTCGCCCACTGCCTGATCGGCTACACGAAGACCCGCGACGGGCTCGAGAAGGTCGTCCCGAACGAGCGGGTCATGGCCGAGGACCTCGAGGCGAACCCGGAGGTGATCGGCGAGGCGGTCCAGACCATCCTGCGCCGGGAGGGCCGAGACGACGCCTACGAGCGGGTGAAGGAGCTGACCCGCGGCCGACGGGTCGAGCTGTCCGATTTCCGGAAGCTGTTCGACGAGCTCGACCTCGAGGAGGACGTTCGCGAGGAGCTCCGGGCCCTGACGCCGGCCGGCTACACGGGAGTCGCGGCCGAGCTGGTCGACGAGATCGACGAGCGGTAACGGGTAGGTTCGACGGTCCACGGCGGAGGAACGTTTCGTCTCGCCCGACGCTTCTCGACGCTCCGACCACGCGGCTGCCGGAACCGACGCGCCCGACCACGCGGCTGCCGGAACCGACGCGGCCGGCCGCGTCGGCGCCGAACCGCTCGCCGGAGCGAACGCGCACTTACATTTATTATGGATTGAGTGCCACTCCCTAACACATTATGGAGTACCATCACGGCGAACGGTTGAGGCACGTGGGGACCCTGCCGACGATGGCCGCTGACCGGTATCGAGACAAGACCGCGTTCTCGTTCATGGGGACCGAGCAGAGCTACGCCGAGCTCGAAGCCGAGTCCAACAAGGTGGCGAACGCGCTGGTCGACCTCGGCGTCGAGCCGGACGACCGCGTCGGGTTGTTCATCCCCAACACGACCCAGTTCCCGTCGGCGTACTTCGGGACGATCAAGGCGGGCGCCGTCGCGACGCCGCTGAACCTCAGGATGGACCCCGAGACGCTGGCCTACGTCGTCCAGGACGCCGGGATCGAGGTGATGATCGGGTCGGCGTTCCTCGCGGACGAGGCTCAGGAACTCGCGGCGGCGGCGGGCGTGGAGACGCTGTTGCTGCCCGGCGTGACCGACGAGGATCGGGGGATCGTCAACTACTCGCACGCGACGATGGAGGCCGACGACGAGTTCGCGATCGTCGATCGCGACTGGACCGACGCCGCCGCCCAGCCGTATACGAGCGGGACGACCGGCAAGCCGAAGGGCGTCGTGCTCAGCCACCGGAACCTCCTGTCGGCGATCGAGTCCTACTCCAAGGGCGGGCTGAGCATCGACGCCGACGACTCCATCCTGCTCGTGTTACCGATGTTCCACATCTACGCGCTCAACGCGCTGATGGGCACCCACGTCTACGAGGGCGCGGAGATGGTGCTCCAGCCGGAGCCGGACCCCCAGGCCCAGCTGTCGGCCATCGGCGACCACGAGATCACCTCCTTCGCCGGCGTCCCGGCGCTGTACACGATGATGCACCGGGAGTTCCGCGAGAACCCCGACGAGTACGACCTCTCCTCGCTCGACTGGGCCATCTGCGCGGCCGCGCCGCTGGCGGAGGAGGTCCGCAAGACGATCGAGCGCGAGTGGGGCGTCCCCGTCATCGAGGGCTGGGGCATGACCGAGACCTCGCCCGCGGGGACCGCCGAGCCCGCCGTCGGCGTCCGCAAGGCGGCCGGCTGCATCGGCCCGCCGCTGCCCGGGATCGAACTGAAGCTCGTCGACCCCGAAACCCGCGAGACGAGGGTCGGCCCGGCGGACTTCGATCCGGCCCCGAGCGAGGACCTCGACTTCGCGGACGAGGAGTCGGTCACCGGCGAGCTCGCCATCAGGGGCGATCCCGTCTTCGAGGGCTACCACGGGCTCCCGGAGAAGACCGCCGAGGTAACGGACGAGGAGGGATGGTTCTACACCGAGGACGTCGCCCGCGTCGACGAGGACGGCTACTTCTGGATGGTCGACCGCGCCGACGACATGATCATCACGGGCGGCGAGAACGTCTACCCCGCCGAGGTCGAGGACGCCCTCTACGCCCACCCGGACGTGGCCGAGGCGGCCGTCGTCGGCGCCGCCCACGAGATCAAGGGCGAGGCGCCGGTCGCCTTCGTCGTCCTCGAGGAGGGCGCGGAGGCGAGCGAGCGCGACCTGCGCCAGTTCTCGCTCGATCACGTGGCGACCTACGCCCACCCGCGCCGGATCGTCTTCGTCGACGAACTCCCCCGCAGCGCCACCCAGAAGGTCCAGCGATACAAGCTCGAGGCGGAGGCGACCGAACGCCTCGACCTCCCGCTGGAGCCGACCGACGAGGAACTGTAAGCGAACCTCGAGGCCGGTCGACCGCTCTGCGGGCCCGGCAACGCCGGGCCGCCGCGCGGCGGATCGATACGGCTATGCGGCTCACGACCCTACGACGCGACGATGATCGGTCGCCTCTACCCGGAGATCGCGACGATCGCCCTCTTCGTGATCGCGATCGTGGCGATGATCGCGCTGCTGTACATCTCCATCACGTGGGACTGAGGATCCCACTGAATCGGGGATCCCACGCAACCGGGGGTCCCACGGAATAGGGCCGACCGTCTTCGACGGCGCAAACCGGGCCGCTCAGACCGCCCGCTCCGCGAGCTTTTTCGTCGTCTCCTCCCCGAAGTTTCGTCCCAACAGCGGGACGTCCGCCTCGTAGCACCACCGGGTGACGAGCGCGTGGTGGACGCCGCACTCGATCGCGATCCACCAGAGGGGGCGCGCTCGCTCGTGGACCAGCTCTCGAAGTCGCTCGTCGTCGGGTCGCCGGTCGAGCAGGGAGCCGCCGAAGGCGTCTCCCTCCTCCAGGCGGATGGCCCCGCGGTGTTCGAGCAGGTACGCGATCAGGTACGCCGCGCCCTGATCGTCGAGCCCGCGGTCGTCGCCGAGGGTCTCCTTCCAGTCGTCGTAGACGGTCTTCACCGCGTCCGCGGGGTGGGCGTCGGCGACGTCGTCGACGTCTCGCTGGACGAACGGCTGGACCTCCTCGCCGGGGATCCCGCGCACCGCGATCACGTCTTCCCAGGGGACGGGTTCCATCGGTTCCATACCGGAACTCGGTCGTAAACTGCTAAAGTTGTTGGGGTGTCCGACCCGACCAAATCGTCGCCGGCCGCGGTGGGGAGCGGTCGGCGAGTCCCGGCGAAAACGCGGCCTCGAGGTGGCCGACGGGGAGCGACGATCCGCGAGCCGCGAACCCGACGTCACCGACGAGAACCGGTCCATCGAACGCGTGGCGGAAACCGGCGCGGCCGGCGGCGACGCTCGACTGCAGCTCTCACGACGAGAGCGTCGAACGGGGAGGGACTCCGTCGTTTCGGTCAGTCGTCGTACGGCCAGTCGCCGATGATCTGCATCCCCTCGGCGAGATCGTACCGCTCGAGGTCGGCCGCGATCTCGTCGGGATCCCGGCGGGCGACGTCGAAGCCCTCCTCGGCGAGTTCGACCGCCAGCTCGGTCAGGACGATCGCCTGCTCGCGGTGGTCGCGAGGGTCGACCTTGTCGAGCGTGTCGGCGAACGTGTGGCCCCAGCCGCGGCCCTGCTCGCCGGTCTCGCTCATGACGTGGTAGCCGGGGACGCCCCACTGTACGAAGGGCCAGTGGTCGCTGTGGGGTGCGGGCTTCGGATTCGCCGTGAAGGGGTGGTCGAAGCGCTCGGCGACCCCGCCGGCGAGGTCGCCGAGCTCGTCGAAGCCGTTCGTGAACGCCATCAGATCCCGGCCGCGGGTGACGCCGTCGTTGTTGAGTATCGCCGTGACCGAGTCGTGATCGCGGGCCTCGGCGTCGACGCTCGACCCGACGAGGCCGACCTCCTCGGCGCCGTAGGCGACGAACTCGACCGTGGCGTCCAGCTCGTCCTCCCGGAGCGCGAGGGCGTTCGCGATCTCGACGACCATCGCGGTTCCCGCACCGTTGTCCATCGCCCCCTCGGCGATGTCGTGGGCGTCGACGTGGCTCGTCACGAGGACGCGGTCGTCGGTGTCGGGACCCACCTCGGCGTGGACGTTCTGACTGGTCGCGGAATCGATCTCCGCCTCGACGGAGACCGTCACCTCCTCGCCGTCGAACCGGCGGGCGAGGCGGGCGCCGACCTCGTTGCTGACGCCGACCGCCGGGACGTCGCCGATCGGGTCCTCGGGCGTGCCGACGCTCCCCGTCGGGGGCAGGCAGCCCTCGACGTGGTTGCGGTAGACGAACGCGGCCGCCCCCGCCTCGACGGCGTGGTAGTACTTCTCGCGGCGGTGGATGTAGCGCTCGAAGTGGGACGGCACGTCGCTGCGCGCCATCACGATCTTCCCGTCGAGGTCGGCTTCCGCGTAGTCCTCGGGGAGGCCGTATCCCAGGTCGACGAACTCGGCGGCAACCGATCCGCTCGGACTCCGCGGAAGGGCGATGCAGTCCTGTTCGGCGCCGCCCGCGTCCAGGGCGCTCGACCCCCGGGTCCACCCCTGGATGTCGAACTCCTCGAGGCGCGCGTTCCGGGCGCCCGCGGCTTCGAGTGCGTCCCGGGTCAGCGCGGCGGCCTCGCGCTCGCCCTCGCTCCCGGCCATCCGGTTGCCCACGTCGACCAGGTCCGTAAGCAGGGACCAGCCGACGTCGCTCGTGTAGGTCTCCGCGATCCAGTCTCCCATGGCAGTGGCTGTCGCGGGCGGGCGGGTAAGCGTTCGGGTAGCGGAATTCGTCGAGAAGGACTTTCGGGTAGCGGAATTCGTCGAGAAGGACTCCCCGACGAGTTGGGGTCGATCGTCGATCGGTTGGACCAGATCGACCGTGTGAACGTCCTCTACGGTGCCTCTACAAACTAGGAGGCCGAGCTCAGCGGTCGGTGTCGCCTCGAACGCTCATCAGTTGCGCTACGACGATACCGGATCCGACCAGCACCGAAATCGCCGCAATCTCCCACATCGGATACTCGAAATCGAAGAGCACACCGAGAGCGAAACCGGCTATCGTCAGCTGTACTCCGGCGACTGCGGCAACGGCTTCGTTCATGTCGCTTCGGGGCATACTAATAATACGTTTTCCAAAGCAATTAAATATAACAGGCGTTGCCGTTCTCGGATGAGAGCCGTTACGGGTGTCCGCTCACGTCGTCAGCCCACGCGGTGGAAGCGTTCGTGGGCAACGAGACGCTTATCGTTCCATTAGCGAGGGTGACACTTACGCCGCTGAGAAAATTGTTTGCGAGGGCGTAAGTATGCTCGTACTCGAACGTGACGGGGATTCGCTCACTTTGTTTCGTCGAATTAGCTCGGTTTGCATCCCGATTGTCGTGTCGTAGTACTCGTTGTAATCGTATTCGACGGTTGCACTCGGGCCGTAGTTCGGATTGAAGTCGTGATACTTCGGCTGATGATGTGCCGGATCGTTCAGCGTGACCCCTTTCTCGGTCGGTTCCGGCGACGACCACTCCGAACTGTCGAAGACGATGGCGCACGCGTCGTCAACCAAGTACGCGTCGCGCAATCGCGGCACGGGGCCACTCAGCGAGGCCCAGCCCGACGCTAACCAGAGATCGTCTTCGATATTGACCAGCGAACAGCCGAGTTCGGAGGCGCTTTCGGAATACCGTCCCTGCAATCCCACATCGGATCCGTTGTCGACCTCGCTCCTCGAGATATCGTACCGGATATCGTGCTGCCGTAGCAGCGATTCCGCCTCTTTTGCGTCCCCGTTCAGGAGGAGGGACGCGATTTCGTCGTCGAGTTCCACATCGCCCGCGGTGATCTCCTCGTCCCCGTCGTTCAAAGCGGTTGCAGTTCCAGTGAGACCCGCCGACGCCAGCGCGCCGGCGAACGTGAGCGCCGTTCTTCGTTTCGCCATGGGAACAGTGGCTCGGAATTGTATTTAAACCAGCGCCTCATGTTACATCTGTCATTTTTCGGGACGTCTGAAAGGTCTTTCCGGTGGCAATTGCGGGTGTGGTGAACGGGCTACCGATTTTTACGTTCGACCGTAGGAGGAATCCCAGACGATGAAAGAGGGAACTGTCAAGGGACCACAGTCGAACTGCGATCGGCCCCCCTTTCTCGGATCCGCGGAAAGCGAGAGCTACTGTCAGTACGACCTGGGCAGCCCGAGTTCGTGCTCGCCGAGGTAGTTCTTGACCATCTCGTTGGTCACGGGCACGGTCTGGAGCAGCCGGGAGTTCTGCCAGATGTCGAAGACCTCGTAGTCCGCCGAGAAGCCGCTGCCGCCGTGGGTCTGGATCGCGCGGTCGGCGGCGTACGTGGCCGCCTCGCTCGCTTGCAGCTTGGCGACGTTCGCCTCCAGTCCCGCGTCCTCGCCCTCGTCCCACTTCCAGGCCGCCTTGTAGGTCACCTCCCGGGCCGAGAGGAGGTCGGCGTAGGCCTCGGCGAGCGGGTGCTGAATGGCCTGGTGGCCGCCGATCGGCTGGCCGAACACCGACCGGTCGTTCGCGTACTCGACCGCGAGGTCGATCGCGCGCAGGCCGCCGCCGACGCCGCTGGCGGCGCCGGCGATCCGCTCGGTGTTCAGGCAGTCCCACAGCAGGTAGAGGCCGCCGTCCTCGCCGCCGAGGATCCGGTCCTCGTGGACCCGGAGGCCGTCTATGTCGACCTGGTACTGGGTCTCGAACCAGGGAACTTCGACCTCGAGCGGGGTGAGCGTGATCGCGTCCTGGTCCGCGGGTTCGGGCACGAGGAAGAGGGACATCCCGTGCGTCGGGTTAGTGGGGTCGTACTCGGACGTGCGGGCCACCAGCAGCATCTCGTCGGCGTTCTCGACGCCGCTGATCCACATCTTCTGGCCGCTGATGACGTACTCGTCTCCCTCCTTCTCGCCGGTCGTATCGATCTGCAGGGTGTTGGTCCCCGCACCGGCCTCGGTCAGTCCCATACAGAATCGCATCTCGCCGTCCGCGATGGCCGGGAGGATGCGCTCTTTCTGTTCCGCGGAGCCGTGGCGCTCGACGCTGATGCCGCCGAAGACGGGCGTGAGGACGAAGATGATCCCGCTCTGTCCGCCGCCGCGGGTCAGCTCCTCGATCACCATCGCCATCTCGAGCATCCCGAGCCCGGCGCCGCCGTACTCCTCGGGGATGGTGACCCCGAGCCAGCCGTCCCGCGCCAGGTCGTCCCAGTACTCCTCTGGGAAGCGCTTCTCGTCAATGCAGGTCTTCCAGTACTCGCGGTCGTAGTCGTCGGCGAGCTGGGAGACGCTGTCCCGGATGAGTCGCTGCTCCTCGGTCTCCGCGAAGTCCATAGGGGACGGTCGCCGCGACCGCCCTATATGGTTGTGGTTACCACGCACGAAAAACGAAAACTGGGTTCAACCGATCGGGGTCGGGGGAAACTTTTGCCGCGTGCTCGCGAATCACGTGACATGCGAACCCACGCGAGTCCGGTCGGCCCGTCACTCCACGGACGGGCCGCCCGGCGTACCACCCCTCCGGAGGTGAGCCGGTGAAGATCACCGTCGACGCGGCGCCGGACGAGGAGACGGCCCGCGCGATCGCCAGCGCGCTCTCGGCCCACCTCGGCCGATCGGTCGAACTCGTCGTCGCCGACGGCGGGGACGGCGACCCCGTCGCGACGGCCGGCGACGGCGACCGGGACGACGCCGTGATCACCGACCGCGAGCGTCGGCTGCGCGAGGCGATCGAGGAGATCCTCGCCGGCGGTCCCGAGCGCGGCCACGAGAAGGTCGAGGAGCTCGGCAAGCTGTACGTCCGCGACCGACTGGACCGAATCTTCGACGAGATCGCCTACGAGGACGGCACGTTCGCCCGCCACGACGCCGACGGCGAGCTGCCCGCCGACGGCATGATCACCGGCGTCGGGACGATCCGCGGGCGAACGGTGTTCTTCGCGGCCAACGATTACACCGTCAAGGCCGGCTCGCTGGGGATGATGGGCGTCGAGAAGGAGATCCGACTCGCCGAGCGGGCGGTCGAGGCGGGCGCGCCCATCCTCCGGCTGATCGACTCCACGGGCGCGCGGTTGAACCTCGACGATAGGGAGCCCGGTGACACGCACGTGGACCGCTACCGCGGCGGGCGGATGTTCTACAACCAGTGCATCCACTCGGGACAAGTCCCACAGATCGGCGTCCTCTACGGTCCCAACATCGCGGGCTCGGCGTACACGCCGGTCTTCTGTGACTACCTGATCATGGTCGAGGAGACCAGCGGCATGGCGATCGCCAGCCCGCGCGTGGTCGAGGCCGTAACGGGCGAGGAGACGACCATGGACGAGCTGGGCGGGCCCGCGGTCCACGCCACGGAGTCGGGCAGCGCGGACCTCGTGGTCTCCGGCGAGGGCGAGGCCGCCGACGCCGTCCGCGACCTGCTCTCGTACCTCCCGCAGCGCCACGACGCGGCGTTACCGACGCGCGAACCCGAACCGCCGGCGGCCAACCCGAAAGGGCTCGACGCCGTCATCCCCGCGGAGCCGAACGCGGCCTACGACGTCCGAGAGGTCGTCGACCGCCTCGTCGACGCGAACTCCTGGTTCGAGCTCAAACCCCGATTCGCCCCCGAACTCGTGACGGGCTTCGGGCGCATCGAGGGTCGGCCCGTCGGAATCGTCGCCAACCAGCCCGCCGCGAAGAGCGGCGCCATCTTCCCCGATTCCGCCGAGAAGGGCGCCGGCTTCGTCTGGACCTGCGACGCCTTCGGCATCCCGCTGGTCTACCTCTGTGACACGCCCGGTTTCATGGTCGGCACCGCCGTCGAGCGCGAGGGCGTCCTCCAGAAGGGCCGGAAGTTCATCTACGCCACCTCGAACGCCCAGGTCCCCAAACTGTGCGTCATCACCCGCAAGGCCTACGGCGCCGGCATCTACGCGATGGCCGGCCCCTCGTTCGACCCCGACGCGACGCTCGCCCTGCCGAGCGCCGAGATCGCCGTCATGGGCCCCGACGCGGCCGTCCACGCCCTCTTCGCCGACCAGCTTGCCGAGATGGACGACGGGACCCGCGAGGGATTTCTCGAGAGCATGCGCCAGGAGTACGAGCGCCACGTGGACGTTCGGGCCCAGGCCGCGAAGATGCAGGTCGACGAACTCCTCCCGGCGGGCGACCTCCGGGATCAGCTCGCGGTGCGACTACGGACGCTGAGAGACAAGCGGCGAACGGAACGCGATCGGTACCACGGGACGGTGCTGTTCTGAGGGCGGGCGAACGTTCAAGTCGGATCGTGTACGACGTATACAGCATGGGAACGAAGACGATCCGGCTCGACGAGGACGTATACGAGCGGATCAAGCGCCAGAAGCGGTCGGACGAGACGTTCTCGGAGGCCATCGACCGGCTGACCGGCGCACCGTCGCTCGCGGAACTGGGCGGGATCGTCGATCTGGAGCGCGTCGAGAAGATGGAAGCGGCGATCGAGGCAGCGGACGAAGCCGACGCCGCGGAAGTCGAGGAGTTCCTCGACGAATTTCGATGATCGCAGATACTGCGTTTCTGATCGATTTACTCAAAGAAGACCCCGAAGCGCACGCGAAGCTCCGCGAATTCGAAGATCGTAACGAGCCCGTCAAGATTCCGTCGATGGCTGTTTTGGAGCTTGGAATCGGTATCGGCGCCGGGCTCGAAGACGACGAAGCTCGTTCCGTGAAGGGAATCATCGAACAGCATCCCATCATCCCGATGGACGAACGGATCGCCATGCGTGCGGGAGTCACGATCGGCGAAGGAAACGTCTCCGCGATGAAGAAGCGAAAGGGGGATGCAGCCATCGCGGCCACCGCCGACCTCGAAGGGGAACCAGTCTGTACCCGAAACGTCGACGACTTCGAACGATTCGGCATCGAGGTCGAATCGTACTGAGACGTCGAGGTTGAATCGGCCTGCGGTTCGTCAGACTGGATCGACAACACCCGTCGACCCCGCACGCTTATGTCGAAACTCGCGAAAGTCGGGCTCGATGTCGACGCCGCGGCTCCTCCACCTCGCCGACCTGGAGACGATCTACGACGATCACGAACGCGTCGGCCGGCTCGCCGGCGCGATCAGCGCGCGCCGCGACGAGCGGACCCTCGTCGTCGGGTCCGGCGATACGACGGCGCTCGGGGCGCTCGCGTTCGTCCGAGAGGAGGGCCGCGCGCTCGCCCGCCCGTTCTACGAGGAGATAGCGCCGGACGCCGACACCCTGGGCAACCACGAGTTCGACTTCGGCGTCGACGCCGCGGCCGCGTGGGCGCGGACGACGCCCGGCCGCCACCTCGCCGCGAACGTCGACGGCCTCCCCGACG
The DNA here is from genome assembly GCA_007119345.1 of Halovivax sp. Lineage (GTDB taxonomy): Archaea > Halobacteriota > Halobacteria > Halobacteriales > Natrialbaceae > Halovivax. The sequence goes on along the minus strand of SKPV01000018.1, from coordinate 27,610 downwards.
GCGCGGCCGAGCCGAGCGCGGTCCTCGAGGTCGCGGGAACCCGCGTCGGCTTCGTCGGGGTGACCCACCCCGACACCGGCGAGATCGCCGGGATCGACCTCGACGTCTCGTTCGGCGACCCGGTCGCGGCCGTCCGCGCCGAGGCCGAGCGGCTCCGCTCGCGCGGGTGCGATCGGCTCGTCTTCTGCTCGCACTGCGGCTCGCTCGACGCCGAGATCGCCGCCGAGACGGACGTCGACGCCGTCCTCGGCGGCCACGACCACGACCGCGTCGTCGAGCGCGTGGACGGGACGCTCGTCGCGCGAACCCGCGGCGGGCAGGCCGGCGAGTTCCAGGTCGTCGAGCTCGACGATCCGCCGACCGTCGCAGTTCGAACGATCGCGGACGAGCTCCGCCACGACCCCGTCGAGGTCGCCTACCGGGAGCGCCGCGAGGCGAGCGGCCTCGACGAGCGGGTCGGGACGCTCCCGCGAGCGCTCGACCGCCGGGAGACGGCCGCGCTGGTCGCGGACGCCTACCGCGTGGGCGGCGACGCCGACGTCGGGCTCGTCGCGCCGGGATCGGTCCGCGACGGGCTCCCGGCTTCCGTCACGCGCGGCGACGTGATCGGCGTCGTCCCGTTCGGCTCAGTCCTGCACGTCCGCGAGGTGTCCGGCCGCACGGTGGCCGGGATTCTCGCCTGCTGCGAGGAACCGGTCGACGAGACTCACGGTCGGATCGTCGCCGCCGGACTCGAGCGTGGCGCCGACGGAGCGGCGCTCGTCGGCGGCGAGCCCCTCGATCCGGACGGAACCTACCGCGTCGCGTCGATGAGCTACCTGACGGTCGCGGACGTGATCCCCGGCCTCGGCGCCGACACCGTCGCCGAGGACCGCGGGCCCCAGCACGAACACGTTCTGGGGTACGTGGAGGACGGACGGGTCGGCACGAACGTACCGAGTGATCCGTAGCGTCCCGCTGCAACGTGATCCGGCGTTCAGTAACCGCCTTCGCCCTCGAAACAGCGACCGCAGCGGTCGACGGCGTCGGTCGGTTGGACGTCCTCGCCGACGACGCGCACGTGCCGATCGGGGACGTTCCTGAGCGCCCCGCAGCTCGTCCGGTTCGGCGCGAGGGCGTCGGAAGATCGGTGAAGCGTCTTCGTGTGTTCGTTGAGAACGTGGTTCATTTCCCGACCGGACGGGGGCCGGGTCAAAAAGCGATTGGCGCGCGAGTGCAACACCGACGGAGAGCCGGATTCCGAGGGATCCGACGGGTCAGAACGGCGTCGGGGCCAGCAGCTGCCCGCCGTCGACGACGTAGGTCGATCCGGTTACGTACGCGGCCGCCGGGCTGGTGAGAAAGAGCGTGACGGCGACGCAGTCCGCGGGCGTGCCGAGACGGTCGGCGGCCAGGTCCGCCTCGACGATGCGGCTCACGACGTCGCCGTTCGCTCGTTCCGAGGCGCTTCGGGCCTCGCCGTCCCCCGTCCCCTCGCCCATCACGTCCATCACGCCCTCGGTCGCGATCACGCCCGGCGCGACGGTGTTCGCGCGCACGCCGCGATCGGCCCACTCGGCGGCGACGGTCCGCATCAGGTTGTGGACGCCCGCCTTCCCCGCCCCGGAGTGGGCGTGGTAGGGCGCGCCGCGAACCGCGTTCGTCGCGCCCATCGAGACGATCGCGCCGCCGCCGCGCTCCAGCAGGTGCTCGCCGACGGCGAACGTGCAGTTCGCCGTCCCGTCGAGGATGGTCCCGACCACCGACCGCCAGCCGTTCGCCGAGAGGCCCTCGGCCGGACAGAGGAAGTTCGCGCCGGCGTTGTTGACGAGGATCGAGACGTCGCCGAGCTCGGCGAGGACCGTCTCGACCATCGCCTCGACCGCCTCGGGCTCGCGGACGTCGACGGTCGTCGCGCACGCGTCGGCGCCGCGGGCCTCGAGCTCGTCGACCACCGGCTCGAGGTGGTCCATCGAGCGGCTCGCGATCGCCACGTCCGCCCCGTGGTCGGCGTAGGCGAGCGCCACCGCCTTACCGATGCCCGTCCCGCCGCCGGTCACGAGGGCGGTCTCGCCCGCGAAGAGGTCCTCGGCGAATATGTCCGTGCTCGGCGGGGTCGCGGGGAACGCGCGCGAGCCGCCGGTCGACGCGGCGTCCTCGTCCCCGCTCATCGCTCGATCCCCACGATCTCGCGGGCGTGCTCGGGCGTCGCCGGCTCGCGTCCGACCTGCCGGGCCATCGTCGCGGCCGCCTCGACCAGCTCGGCGTTCCCGTCGGCCATCTCGCCGGAGGGCAGGTAGAAGTTGTCCTCGAGGCCGACGCGGACGTTGCCGCCCATCGCGAGCGCCGCGGAGACGAGCGGCCACTGGTCCTCCCCGATCCCGATCACCTGCCACGGGGCGTCTTCGGGAAGTTGACGCACCTGGTGGGCCAGGTTCTCGACCGTGGCGGGAATGCCGCCGAGGACGCCCATGACGAGGCTGACCGTGTAGGGCTCGCCGAGGACGCCCTCCCGGAAGAGCGGCCGCGCGTTGCCGACGTGGCCCGTATCGAAGCACTCCAGTTCGGGGACGACGCCGGCCTCGGTCATCCCCGAGACGAGGTCGCGGATCTCCGAGAAGGGGTTCTCGAACACCACGTCGAAGACGAACTCCTCCCGACGCTCGGAGTACTTCGCGTAGTTCATCGAGCCCATGTTGAGCGCCGCGATCTCGGGACGTACCTCGGTCACGTACTCGAGGCGATCCGCGACGGGGACGCCGATCGCGCCCGTCGAGAAGTTGCACAGGATGTCGGTGCGGTCGCGAACCTCCTCGCGGATCTCGCGGTAGGTTTCCGTCTCGAACGTCGGGGCGCCGTCGGGCGTCCGGGCGTGGACGTGCGCCACGGCCGCGCCCGCCTCGCGCGCGGCCGCGGCCTCCTCGGCGATCTCCTCCGGGGTGTACGGGATCGCGGGACACTGATCGCGCGTGGTGAGCGCACCCGTGAGCGCCGCCGAGATCACGACCCTGTCCGGATCGTTGCCCTTGAGCGACGCCTGGCGCTCGTAGATGTCGGGCATCGCTACCGCCTCCGATCGATCGTCGCGACCGCGGTCGGTCCCGTCATCTTCACCGCCCCCGCCACTCGGGTTCGCGGTCGGTCAGGAACGCGTCGATGCCCTCCTCGGTGTCCTCGCTCATGGCTATCAGCGCGATCATCTCCTTGAGGTACGACAGGGCGGCCTCGAAGTCCATCCCCCGCTGGGCGTAGTAGGCCTCCTTGCCCATCCCGATCAGCACCGGGCTGTTGGTCGCCAGCTCGTCGACCAGGGCCTCGACCGCGTCCTCGAAGGCCTCCGGCGGGTGAACGTCGGTGACGAGGCCGATCTCGCGGGCCCGCGCCGCGTCGATCCGCTCGCCCGTGAAGAGCAGCTTCAGGCCCGCCTTCTCCGTGACGGTGCGCATGATGGGCGCCAGCGCCTGCGCCGGAAAGAGGCCCACGTCCACCTCGGGCGTGCCGAAGGTCGCGTCCTCGCTGGCGACGACGAACTCGCAGGAGGCGGCGAGTCCGAGCCCGCCGGCCAGACAGGGGCCGTCCACGGCGGCGACGGTCAGCGAGCTCGTCTCCTGCATTCGTCGGATCAATCCCGCGAGCGCGCCGAAACCCTCGCGGTAGGCCTGGGCGCCCTGCCCGATCGGGAACTCGCTCAGGTCGCCGCCCGAACAGAACGTGCCGCCGGCGCCCCGGATCACGATCACGCGCGCCGGGCCGTCGTCGGCCGCCGCGAGGACGGCGTGCAGTCCGGCCATCACGTCCTCGCCCAGCGCGTTTCGCCGCTCGGGGCGGTCGATCGTCGCCTCGATCACGAGCTCGTCGTCGCTGACCGAGACCGACAGGTCGTCGTTCCCGAGCGTTTCGGCGTCCGTCACGGGCGATCGCCCTCCCGGTAACCGGCGTTCGTTCGGAGTCGCATGTGCCCCCATCGTCACACACCCCCGTAAATCGTGGCGAAACGACTGCTTCGTCGGTGGACCGGCGTCGGTTCGCGGCGGGAGGGCGAGGTCACACGCCGACGTCGGAGATCGCCGCCTCGAGCGCGTCAGCGGCCTCGCGGACGTCGGCCACTTCGACGTACTCGCGGGGGCTGTGGGCGACCGCACCCTCGGCGTCCGCCAGCACGCCCGGCCCGAAGACGACGGTCGGCGCGTGGGCGGCGAAGTACGACGCCTCCGTGGCGGCGTCGAAGGATCGGACGTCGCCGCCGCTCGCGTCGACGAGCGTCCGGACGAGCGGTTCCTCCGCGTCGGTCGCCCAGGCCTCCAGAAACGGCGTCGGACGGTCGGCGAAGGCGAAGTCGACGTCGACGGGGTCGGAGACCCTGGCGCGCAGGTGCTCGACGAGCGCGGTCCGGAACGAGTCCGCGGTCTCCGGCGGCACGCTCCGGCGATCCAGCGTCAGCCGGCACGCGTCGGGCACCTGGTTGGTCGCCTCGCCGCCCCGGACCACGGTCGGCGTGAGCGTCGTCTCGCCGAGGTCCGGGTGCGCGCCCGGGCCGTCCGGCCGGTCGTCGAAGGTGCGAACGGCCCGCAGAACTCTCTCGAGCGCGGCGACGGCGTTGCTCCCGGAGTCCGGTTCCGCGGCGTGGGCGTGCGCCCCCGACAGCTCGACGGTCCCCTGGAAGCGGCCCTTCGCCGCCGTACAGACGTCGAGTCCGGTCGGCTCGCCGACGATCACGCCGTCGGCGTCCCGCACCGGCGAGTCGAACGTCGAGACGAGCGCGTGGGCGCCGGTCGACAGCGTCTCCTCGTCGGGCGTCACGGCGAGCGTCAGGCGCCCCGCGCCCGGATCGACCGCGAAGTACGCCGAGAGCATCGCCGCCAGCGGACCCTTGGCGTCGCAGGCGCCGCGGCCGCACAGCAGGTCGCCGCCCTCGCGGCGCTCGAGCGGGACGTGCGGCGTCACGGTGTCGACGTGCGTGTTGAGGAGGAGGTGCGTTCCGCCGTCGGCGCCCTCGCCGGCGCCGGCCCCGTCGACGGATCCGCTCCCGGCACCCTTCGCGGCGATCACGTTCCCGGCGTCGTCGACGCGGACGTCGACGCCCCGGTCCTCCAGCGTCTCGACCAGCAGGTCGCGCATCTGGCCGACGTCCTCGTGAGATGGCGTGGCCACGGCCGCCTCGAGGAAGTCGATCGGATCGAAGGCGGGGTCGGCCGGACCGGTGGTGTGGGCGGTCACCGGTCGGTCACCTCGGGGCGACGGCGGGCGCTTCGCCGTCGAACTCCCGGACGACGGGACCGTCGAGGACGGCGCGCCCGAACTCGTCCGCGGTGACCCGGAGGTCGCCGCCCGGCGGCCGGACCGCGACGGGCTCGTCCCCGAGCAGATCGAGCCGGCGAGCGGCGGCCGCGATCGCGACCGCGCCGGTGCCGCAGGCGTCCGTCTCGCCCTCGACGCCGCGCTCGTAGGTCCGCTGGCGGAAGCCGTCGCCCTCCCGGCTCGCCAGGGTGACGTTCGTCCCGCGAGGGAAGGCCTCCGCGCGGCGGATCGGCGGCGCGACCGCGGCCAGGTCGACGTCGTCGACGTCGTCGACGAACGCGACGGCGTGGGGGACGCCGGTGTCGACCGCCGTCACGGCCAGTTCGGTCGCACCCGACGGCGCCGTCTCGGGCCCCTCGTCGATCCCCAGTTCCACCGCCGGCCGCTCGACGACCGGCTCGTCGACCCGGACCGGCACGTCGTCGGGGTCGAACGACGGGCGCCCCATCTCGACGGCGATCCCGTCGGCGGCTCGCTCGGCTCGGCGCGAGCCCGCCTGGGTGTCGACCATCACCGCGTCCGACCCGGTTCGCTCCATCGCCCACGCCGCGGCGCAGCGGGCGCCGTTGCCGCACATCGCGGCCGTCCCGCCGTCCGGCTGAAAGAGCGTCATCACCACCCGCGGCGGCACGGGTTCCGGTTCGAGCGCGAGAAAGAGGACGCCGTCGGCGCCGACCCCGTCCTCGCGGTCGCAGACCCGGCTCGCGAACGCCCCGCGGTCGGGTACGCGCTCGTAGGCGTCGACCACGACGAAGTCGTTGCCCGTCCCGTGGTACTTCTCGAAGGCGACCGGGCCGGCCTCCGGCGCGATCTCGCTCATTCGCCCACCTCCGGATCCGCCGGCATCGAACCGCGGTCGCGGTTTCCGCCGGTCCCGGCAACGTCGCCGTCGGTTCGATCGTCCTCGCCCTCCCGGCGGACCTCGAGTCGCGTCACGTCCGCGACCGACTCGCGCCGGCGAGCCGGTCGCGCCTCCCCGCCGACGAGCGTCACCGACGCGGGACGCGGCCGCGAGTTGTAGGTACTCGCCATCTCGTAGCCGTAGGCGCCGGCGTTGCCGATCGCGAGGCGCTCGCCGCGGGCGATCCGGGGGAGCCCGCGGTCCTCGCAGAAGACGTCCGCGCTCTCACAGATCGGGCCCGTGATGGTCTGGGGAACCGCCTCGCGGTCGGCCGCGTCGGGCGCCAGCGGTCGAATCGCGTGGTGGGCGTCGTACATCGCCGGCCGCAGCAGGGTCGTCATCCCCGCGTCGACGCCGACGACGGTGGTCTCCGGCGCCTCCTTCACCGTGTTCGCCGCGGTCAGCAGGACGCCCGCGTCCGCGACCAGGTACCGACCCGGCTCGATCACGAGCCGGGCGTCGACCTCGCCGAGGGCCTCGCGCGTCGCCGCCGCGACGGCCTCGAGGTCGATCGGCGACTCGTCCTCGCGGTAGGGGACGCCGAAGCCGCCGCCGACGTCGACGAACTCGAGCGAGCCGACCGCCTCGGTCGCCTCGCGCGCGATCGCGCCCACCCGCGAGACGAACTCCCGGTGGGCGGCCAGCTGGTCGCCCGAGACGCCCGAGCCGACGTGGGCGTGCACGCCGACGACGTCGAACCCGCGATCGGCGGCCTCGGCCAGAGTCTCGACGGCGCGGTCGGCGGGGACGCCGAACTTCGCGTCGGCGCCGGTGCGAACCTTCTCGTGGTGACCGGCCCCCACGCCCGGATTCACGCGCAGGCAGAACCGACCCTCGTAGCCCCGATCCGCGAGGCGGTCGATCGTGTCCGCCGCGCCCGCGGTGACCGTCAGCCCGTCGCGCGCGGTCGCCACCTCGACGGCGTCGTCGAGGTCCCGCGCCGGGGGGTTGACCGCGGTGTAATGGGTCCGGTCGGCGGGGACGCCGGCCGCGAGCGCGCGACGGAGTTCGCCCGCCGAGGCGCACTCGACGCTGGCGTCCTCCTCGGCCAGCGTCGCCAGAACGTCCGCGTGCGCGTTAGCCTTCGCCGCGTAGCAGATCTCGGCGTCCGGAAACGCGGCCCGCATCCGGCGGTAGTTCGCCCGGACGCGGTCGAGATCCAGGACGTACAGCGGCGTATCGTACTCGTCAGCCAGGGTCCGTAGCCGGGCGGCGTTCCAGTCGTCGAGTCGGCGGACCGGCGGGTTCGATCCGCCGTCGGCGCGCGCCCTCGCCTCGTCGGCGCGAACGGGTTCGTCCGCCGCGCCGCCAGGCGACCGGTCGCGCTCGCCGCCCGCTCGCCCGCTCATTCCCGGAGCACCTCCTCGCGCTCGGTGGCCTCGAGGGTGCGGTCCTCGAGATGCGTCGCGACGACGGCGGGCTTGTAGGCGCCGCCGTCGAAGAGGTCGTGCTCGCCGATCGACGACTCGACGAAGCGGGTGAACGCGCGGCGCTCGGGCGGCAACTCGCCGTACAGCACCTCCTCCTCGACGAGGTCGTAGACGGGGATCCGAGGGGTGAGCAGGGTGTTCTCCCCCACGACGCTATTCTCGCGGACGACGAAGCCCGACGTCACGCGGCAGCCGGCGCCGAGCGAGACGCCGTCCTCGATCACGACCGGCGCGTCCTCGACGGGCTCCAGGACGCCCCCGATCAGGGTGTTGGCGCCGAGCTTCACGTTCCGACCGATCTGCGCGCACGACCCCACGGTGTCACAGGAGTCGACGAGCGTGCCGTCGCCGACGTGCGCGCCGACGTTGACGAACGACGGGCTCATCAGTATGCAGTCGGCGCCGACGCGGGCGCCCCGGCGGACGACCGTTCCGTCGGGCGTGTTTCGGGTTCCGCGCTCGCCGAACGCCCGACCGTCGGCCAGCGGAAGGACGTCGTTGTACGTGACGTCGCCGTACTCGCGCGCCGCGGTCTCGCGGAGCCCGAAGTTGAGCAAGATTCCGCGCTTGACCCACTCGTTGGCCGCCCACTCGCCCCCGACGCGCTCCGCCGCGCGCACGTCGCCGGCCTCTAACGCGTCGAGGAACGCCTCGAGCGTGGCCCGCTCGTCCTCGCCGGCGGACGCGGCGTCCAGTTCGCCGGTCTCGTAGCGGTTCCACAGCCCGTCGATGTCGGTCTCGAGCGCGCTCGCGCTCGCTCCGTCGCTCATTCTTGGATCACCTCGGCGAAGTCGTAGCGGCCGGGGTCGCGACCGGCCAGCCAGTCCGCCGCGTCGAGGGCGCCTCGGGCGAAGACGGCCCGATCCTCGGCGCGGTGGACCAGTCGCAGTTCCTCGTGGTTGCCGGCGATCGCGACCTCGTGTTCGCCGGTGACGTCGCCCGCGCGCAGCGCGTGGACGCCGATCTCGCCCGCCTCGCGGGGATCTTCCCCCTCCCGTCCGTGGGTCCGTCCGGCGAACTCGCCGGCGGCCTCGATCTCCGCGAGCAGCCGGTTCGCCGTGCCGCTCGGGGCGTCGCGCTTCCGATTGTGGTGGCGCTCGACGAGCTCGACGTCGTAGCTCGGCAGCGAGCGGACGGCCTCGGCCACGACGTTCACCAGGGTCTGCACCCCGCGAGCGAAATTGGGCGCGTGGAGGAGCGGGATCTCCTCGCTGGACCGGTCGAGGGCCGAGAGCCGGTCGTCGTCGAAGCCCGTCGTCCCGGTGACGAACGCGACCCCGGAGTCGGCGCAGGCCGCGGCGTACTCGACCGCGGCGTCCGGCGCCGTGAAGTCGACGACCGCGTTCGGTTCCCGGTCGGCGACGAGCGCCGCGAACTCGTCGGCGGGTTCGACGTCGATCCCGCGGTCCCCGGGGGAATCGTCCCCGGCGCTCCGGCTCGCGGCGAGGACGACCTCGCAGTTCTCCCGCTCGCGCGCCGCGGCGAGGACCTCGCCGCCCATCCGGCCCGTCGCCCCCGTAACGCCGAGTCGAAGGGTCATCGTCTCACCCGCGAAGCCTCGCGGCGAACCGTCTTCAAACACCCCCCAAGATAGCGAGCCCGCCGACCGCCGCGACGACGGCTCGAGACCGTCTCGTCGCCGCGGCACGCGGCCTCGAGGCGCGCCCTGTTCATCGCTCAGCCTCCGCGAGTTCCGTCGGGTCGCGCTCGAGGTCCGCGAGGACGCGCTCGAGTTCCTCGCGGGGCGCCTCCGAGAGCCGCGTCAGCGGCGGCCGGACGGTCGCCGGGCCGTAGCCCCGGATCGCCATCGCCTCCTTCACCGGGATCGGGTTCGTCTCGACGAACAGCGCGCGGAACAGCGGGCCGAGTTCGTGGTGCAGCGCGCGGGCGCGCTCGTAGTCACCCTCCAAGGCGGCGCCGACCATCGCGACGGTCCGCTCGGGCTCGACGTTCGCGGAGACGCTGATCGTTCCCGTCCCGCCGATCGAGCAGATCGGGAGGGCGAGCGCGTCGTCGCCCGAGAGGACGGCGAACTCCTCGTCGCGGGTTCGCTCGGCGATCTCGCCGATCGCGCCGAGGTCCCCCTCGGCGGCCTTGTAGCCGGCGATATTCGGGTGACTCGCCAGCTCGACGGCGGTGTCGGGCTCGATCGTCCGGCCCGTCCGGGAGGGGACGTTGTAGACGATCTGGGGGAGGTCGACGGCGTCGGCCAGCCGGCCGTAGTGCTCGAGCAGGCCGCGCTGTTCGGGCTTGTTGTAGTACGGCGAGATGAGCAGGAGTCCGTCGGCGCCAGCGTCGGCAGCGCGTTCGGAGAGCTCGAGCGCCTCGCGGGTGTTGTTCGAGCCGGTGCCCGCGATCACGGGCACGTCGTCGACGGCGTCGACGACCGCCTCGACGACCTGGACGTGTTCGTCGTGAGTGAGGGTGGCCGATTCGCCCGTCGAGCCGACGGGGACGAGGCCGTCGACGCCCGCGGTTTCGAGGCGACGGGCGTCGGCGCGGAGCGTTTCGAAGTCGATTCGTTCGTCGTCGCGAAACGGCGTGCACATCGCCGGGAAGACGCCGGTGAGGTCGATATCGGGTGTCATGGGTCGTGTTCGGTGGGTCGGGTCCGCTGGGTGGCGACGACGCCGAGAGCGCCGTCGCGGGTGGTGTCACTTTCGTATTCGGTTGGATCACTGGTGGACGGTCGACGTCGCACCCGGGACGGGGACGCCACCCCCGCCGCGAGCGCTCTTCACCGGCGTTTTTTGGAGAATGTGCGGGCCCCGGCCGTCGAACCGGGAGCGGCCGTCGCGTCGCTCACGAACCCCGTACGGGCCGGGAGAGCGACGTCGGTCATACTCAACGTGCACACCCGAACGAACTTAGCCGTTGTGAATCGCGCAGACGCTGATCGGCGACGCGGCGGTCGGCTCGACCATCGATCCGCACCGGGCCGCACCGACCGGCGGTCCGACGGAGGAGCGCCCCACTCGAGGTCGCCGCCGTTCGAGAAGCTGACTCCACTCGAGGTCGCCGTCGTTCGAGAAGCCGAGCCGAACCGTGCCTGTCACTATCACACAGTTCGATTCGCGGAATTTATGCCCGAGGCGTACTTACCGAGGTGTATGACAGACTTCGGCCTGAAAGTGCGAATGGTGGTCGTCGGCGCCATCCTGTTCGCCTTCTACCTCGTGGCAGCGACGTTCATCGCCGCGATGACGGGCTTCAACCTGTGGATCGTCCTGGCCGCGGGGCTCCTGATCGTCCCCGGATTCCAGTACAAACTCGGGAAGTGGATGGCGCTTCGGGGCGCCGAGGACATGCCCGAGGACCCGCAGTACCAGCACGTCCACCGGATGAACGAGTCGCTCGCCCGCGACATGGGCGTCCCGACGCCGCGACTGATGAAGATGGAGATGGGCGTCCCCAACGCATTCGCCGTCGGCCGGAAGGGCGCCGGCGTCGTCGTCGTCTCCGAGGAGCTCATGCACCTGCTCTCGAACGACGAGCTCGAGGGCGTCATCGCCCACGAGATCGCCCACATCAAGAACCGCGACGTCATCACGATGGTGATCGGCCAGTCGATCGGCATGATCGTCGGCTACGTCGCCTACTTCGCGGTCCTGATGGGCGGCGAACGCAACATCGGCACCTACGTGCTGGCGATCGCCGCGTCGTCGATCGCCAACCTGCTGGTGATGGTCTTCGTGCTCGCCATCTCTCGGTACCGCGAGTACGTGGCCGACGAAGACGCCCGACAGGCGATCGGCAGCGGCGACCCGCTGGCTCGCGCCCTCGAGAAGATCTCGGCCGGTGCCGAGGGGAATGAGCAACAGACCAACGACAGCGTCGCGGCGCTCTGTATCTTCAACGCGGACCGCAGCCTGCTCCAGAGCATCTTCTCGACCCACCCGCCGACCGAAAAGCGAATCGCGAAGCTGCGGGGCTGACGGGCGGCACGGATTTCGTCACCGTTCTCGCGAGACGAGTTCCCGCGCCGTGTCGACGGCGAGGGCGGCTCCGACGGTCGGTGCAACCGCCGCGAGCGGCGCTCGCCACCGACCCCACGACGCAAGTCATATGGGAGCCTGCGGACACCGTTAGGACATGACGGATATCCACCCAGGGCAGCGGGTGGCGGTGCTGGTCGACGCCCAGAACCTCTATCACTCCGCCCAGAGCCTCCACAGCCGCAACATCGATTACTCCTCGCTGCTCGAGAAGGCCGTCCAGGACCGCCAGCTCACCCGCGCGATCGCCTACGTCATCCGCGCCGACTCCCCCGAAGAGGAGAGCTTCTTCGACGCGCTCGTCGACATCGGCTTCGAGACCAAGATCAAGGACATCAAGCGCTTTTCGGACGGGACGAAGAAGGCCGACTGGGACGTCGGGATGAGTCTCGACGCGGTCACCCTGGCGAACCACGTCGACACGGTCGTCCTCTGCACCGGCGACGGCGACTTCTCGCGGCTCTGCTCGCACCTGCGCCACGAGGGCGTCCGCGTCGAGGTGATGGCGTTCGGCTCCTCGACCGCCGAGGAACTCATCGAGGAGGCCGACGCCTTTCTCGACATCGGCGAGCGCACGGACACCTTCCTGCTCTGAGCGTCGGCTGCCTCGTCGATCGAGCGACCACCGCGATCCGCGGGTCCGGCCCGAACCGAGCGGATCAGACGCCGTGACGGCCCCGTTCGGCACCGCGCCCCCGGTCCCGGAGGACGCAGATCACCAGCGCGTACGCGGACAACACCAGCGCCGCCGCGGCCAGAAAGTAGACGAAGAGCCCGGAGTCGGAGATCGATCGGCCGACCACCATCAGCGAGGCGACGCCGATGAGCACGACCCCGAACCCGACTTGCGTGACGTCCATTCGTTAACGGCGATAGCGAGTCGATATATAAAAATGTCTCTGTTTGCGTCGTGTTTGTCCGCAATAACAAACGTCCATCGGAGCGACCGTTGTAATTCCAAACCGGCCTCGATCGACGCCGACGGTGGCCTCGCTCCTCGCGCAGGACGACCGTCGCTCCCGGCACGGCTCGGGCGTCGATCCCCGTGCAAGGAGATCGTCGCTCCCCCCACGACTCGGGCGTCGATCCGAGCGCAGGGCGACCGTCGCTCCGAGCGCAGGCCGAGTACCACCGCCGAAACGGATCGAGCGTCGCCCCGTCGGAACCCGACCGTCGTCGACACGTTTTCGGGGGTCCGCTCCCAACGACGGTCGATGACCGACAGAGCCGGGCCGGCGGAGTTGCGCCGGATCGCCGACTACCAGTTCGGTGCGGGCGCTGGCGAGGCGCTGTTCCCACCGGAGGAGTCGCCGACGATCACGCGCACGAGCAGCGGCCGCCCCCAGCAGGTCCACCTCGACGACGACCGGCTCGTCTCGTTCGGCACCGACGGCCGGTTCACCCTCGGGCTCGAAGGCGGTCGGCGGCTGGCCGGCGCCCTGCCCGCCCCGGCCGGCCGGGTGGTCGTCGACGACGAGAGCGAGCCGTTCGTTCGCGACGGGAAGAACGTCTTCGCGAAGTTCGTCCTCGACGTCGGCGACGAGATCCGCCCCGGCGACGAGGTGGTCGTCGCACACGAGCGCGGCGACGTGCTGGCCGTCGGTCGCGCGGAGCTCTCGGCCGACGGGATTCGAGACTTCGAGACCGGGATGGCGGTGAAAGTGCGCGAGAGCGCCGCGAGTGCGTGACGCAGGCGGGTCGCGTCGCGGACGGATTCGTCATCTCGCGATCGACCGATCCGCCCGAGGGCCCGCTGGGACGAACCGCTCGTCGCCCCGATTGGGGACGACGGTGATCCGCTCTTCGCCCCGACTCGCGACGTCGCCGGGTCGGCCTCGGTCGGTGACGCCGGGTCGGCCTCGGTCGGTGACGTCGGGTCGGCCTCGGACGGCGACGTCGGGTCGACCTCGGACGGGAACCGGCCCCGGTCCCGTCCCGGCCCGTCGAGCCGTCACCCGATCGGCGACGAGGCGCGCCGGAGACCGCGTGTCGTCAACCTTTTCCTGTCACGCGGCGACGTCACGGGTATGTTCGGAGGAGGCGGCGGACTCGACCCGCGGAAGATGGAACAGATGATGAACCAGATGGGCATCGACATGGACGAGATCGACGCCGAGGAGGTGATCATCCGCACGGCGGATCACGACCTCGTCTTCGAGTCCCCCGACGTGACCAAGATGGACGCCCGAGGCCAGGAGACCTACCAGATCATCGGTTCACCCGACGAGCGCGAGCGCGGCGCGGCCGGCGGGAGCGAGGCCGAAACCGGCGCCGCCTACGATGACGACGACGTCGAACTCGTCGCGACGCGGACCGGCGCGAGCGAGGCCGAGGCCGTCGAAGCCCTCGAGAACAACGACGGCGACCTCGCCGCCGCGGTCGCGGAGCTCGAGTAGCGCGTGACCGTCCTCCTCGTCCACGACGATCGGGAGTACCTCGTCGAACCCGGCGAGGAGTTCGGCACCGACCTTGGCGTGCTCGAGGTGCCCGAGGACGTCGAGCCCGGCCAGGAGCTCGAGACCCACCTGGGAACGCCGTTCCGGGTGCGCCGGCTCCGCGGGCCGGACCTCTTTCACCACTTCGAGCGGACGGGCGCGCCCATGGTGCCCCGCGACGTCGGCCTCGTCATCGGCGAGACCGGCGTCTGCGAGGGCGATCGGGTGCTCGACGCCGGCACCGGCACGGGCGTGCTCGCGGCCTCGATGGCCCGCGCCGGCGCGTCGGTCGTCACCTACGAGCGCGATCCCGAGTTCGCCGAGGTCGCCCGCGAGAACATGGCGCTGGCGAACGTCGCGGACGCGGTCGACGTCCGGACCGGCGACGTCACCGCCGACCTCGAGGCGCTCGCCGAGACGGGCGGCTTCGACGTGCTCACGCTCGACACCGGGGACGCGGCCGCCGTCGTCGAGTACGCCCCCGAGCTCCTCGTCGAGGGCGGCTTTCTCGCCGTCTACAGCCCGTTCATCGAGGCCACGCGCGCGGTCGTCGAAACGGCCGGCGACGTCGGCCTCTCGAACGTCCGCACGCGCGAGACCATCCAGCGCGAGATGGACTTCGACGACCGCGGCTCGCGGCCCTCGACGGCGCCGGTCGGGCACACGGGCTACCTGACGATCGCGCGCCGGGACTGAACGACGACGGGCCGGAGGCTTCGAACCCAACAGTGATGGGCGATCGCTGATACGTTTGGCCGCCCCATCGATCGGTGCGGTCTCCGGACCGCATCGTCACCGGAGACCGGACTCCCGCCGTCGACCGACACCCCACCACCAGCCTCCGTGGCGCCCCGTCGTCATCGGGGCGTCGCGAAACGTCGGTTCGGTCTCCTCGCGCAGGCACCGCCACGTTCGCGCTTCCCCGCGAGACCGTCCGCGACGTCGCGACCGGCGACCGACGGAAGCCGTCGCCGATTCCGCCCGGTTCTTTCGCCTCCGAGAAACCGCTTCGATCGGCGCCCAGCGTACCAGGGGCGACTCGCGGGAGCGAGCGATTTCTCCGAGCGCGCGGTCCGTCGCGTTCGGCCGTTTTCGTCGGATATTTTCGAGCAGCGGTTCGCGCCGTGTGCGAACCCGACGGAGAAACCGTTCGTTAGTGATCGTCCTCGCGCCACTTGTGCTCGCAGTCGGTGCAGATGAAAAAGCGCGTCTCGGACTCGTCGGCCGAGCGGGTCTGCTGGAGGTACCAGTAGGCGCGATCGTTGTCGCACTCGGGGCAGTGGGCGTCCGTTTCGGGGAGCGAACTGTCCTGGCCGGAGGACTCGATGATCTCGCTCGCCTCCTGGTCGTCGGTGACGGTGTAAGCCGCGGCGTCGCCCTTCGGTTTGGTGAAGTCACAGCTGCCACAGACCCACAGCCCGTCCTCGGTCTTCATCATCGAACCGCATTCGTCGCAGAACTCCATTGCTGTCCGGTGGTGGCCGGCCGACCGACTTAAGCGACCCGTTTGCCCAGCCGGCGCACCTCGACCGTCGCGCACCCGTCACTGTGGCGCCAAGAGACCCCGCCGGACCGGCCCGTATTCGAATCTACCCCTCTCCCTCGGACTGGAACGGCTCGCCGACGGCCTTTCGGGGGAGCGCGCCGATGAGTTCGTCCTGCAGTTCGGACTCGCTGTCGAACCGCTCGGTCTCGATCCACGAGAGCGTCTCGCCGACGGTGGTTTCGCCGTCTGCGAGCTGTAACTCGAGGTCGCCGAACTCCGCTCGCACCTCGGACTTGTGCGCCGGGTACGAGAGATCGTCGAGCGTCTCGCCGAGTTCGTTGAGCGTGATCGACTCGGTCATACGCACCCTCCGCTCTCGGCGAACATGTAGTTCGTCCGCGACGAGGCGGACAGTCTCGGCGATCGACGTCGTCCGCGTCCGCGCCGGGAGGTCGGGCGAGACGCCCCGGGTTTCGGTTCGGAACGATGATGGGCGTCCGCGGCCAACGTCGGTCGAGATGCTCCGGTCGTTCGCGCGCGGACTGTACGCGTCGTTCCTCGTCGATCGACGCGTCCTGGCGCTCGCGTTCGCGCGGCTGGCCGACGGCGTCGGCAACTCGTTCCTGATCATCGTCATCCCGCTGTACGTGGCGAGCGACGTCGTCACCGGCGCGACGTTCGGCCTGGCGGAGGCGATGGTCATCGGGATCATCCTCTCGCTGTACGGCTTTCTCAACAGCTCGCTCCAGCCGTTCGCGGGGCGACTCTCCGATCGGGCGGGGGCACGAAAGCGATACATCCTGCTCGGGCTGGGCGGGTTGACTGTCACCAACCTGCTGTACCTGCTGGCGGGCTCGTACGTCTCGCTGATCGTGATCCGGGCGCTGCAGGGCGTCAGCGTCGCGTTCATCGTCCCCGCGTCGATCGCGCTGGTCAACGAGCTCGCGGGCGACCGGACGCGGGGCGGGAACATGGGCGTCTACAACACATTCCGGCTGATCGGCTTCGGGGCGGGGCCGATCGCCGCCGGCGCCGTCGTCGCCGCCGGCCCGTACGAGCTGGGGGCGGGGAGTGCGTGGATAACGCTCTCGGGCTTCGAGGCGGCGTTCTGGGTGGCCGCGATCACGGCGGCGATCAGCCTGACGATGGTCGCCGTCCTGATCAGCGATCCCGAGCGCACGAAGGCGAGCGCCGGCGGGACGCCCTCGATCGACGTGTTCGACCCCCGGGACGGCCAGCTGTTCGATCCCGTCTTCACGCTCGGGATCGCCACGCTGTTCATGACGATCGGGATCGCGCTGTTCGCGACGATCCAGAACGAGGTCAACGCCCACCTCGACCAGGGGTCGACCTGGTTCGGCCTCCAGTTCGCGGCGTTCGTGATCGCCCAGGTGCTGTTGCAGGCGCCCATCGGCGGCGCGAGCGACCGCCTCGGACGGCGCCCGTTCATCTGCTGGGGGATGATCCTCCTGGTGCCGACGACGCTGGCCCAGGGGTTCGTGGCGACGCCGGAGACGATGTTCCTCGCCCGACTCGCCCAGGGGGTCGCGGGCGCGATGGTGTTCGCACCCGGCCTCGCGCTGGCGGGCGACCTGGCGGGCGAGGGCGAGTCCGGCACGAAGCTCTCCGTGCTGACGATGTCGTTCGGCTTCGGGATCGCGCTCGGACCCCTCACCTCGGGCTTTCTGATCGGACTGGGCTTCGTCGTCCCCTTCGCGTTCGGCGCCGCGCTCGCGGCCCTCGGCGCCGTGCTCGTCTACACGCAGGTCGAAGAGACGATCGAGCGCGGCGTCCGCGAACGGGCGGCGACGACGGACTGAGCGTCGAGCGCGCTCGTCGAAGAGACGATCGGCCGGGACCGCGGCCGGCTCGTCCGACGCCGTCGCCGACCCCGGCGGCCGGTGCGCAACGCAAAAGTAGGGATTCGCCGTACCCTCGCGCAATGACCCTCTCCGAGGAGGCCAGAGACCGGCTCGCGGACGTGGTGGAGCTCCAGCCGACGAAGAACTCCGAACTGCAAGAGCGCTGGGGGATGGACAGCGGCAGCGAGGTCCACGGCTACCTCGAGTCGACGCTCTCGGAGTACTACTTCAGGGACGACAACAGCCTGATCAGGGCGACCCCGGAGGCCGCCGACCTGGTGGACGTCGAGCCGGGCGTCGAAGGCGGTCCCGACGACGAGGGAGGGATCCCGACCAAACTCAACGTCCCGAGACTGCAGGCGGTCGTCCTCGACGTCGTCGCCGGCCCCGACGAGCGCTCGGAGAGCGTCGTCTCGGTGCTCAACAAGGTGCGCGAGGCGTCGGACCTCGAGCCGGACGCCGAGGACGTCCGCTCGGCGCTCCAGCGTCTCCGGCGGACGGGCGTCGTCGAAGTCGAGTACCGGACGGTCCCCACGTTCCGGCTCGCGGTCGAACGCGACGCGCTCGACGTGACGATCACGGACTGAGCCCGCCCGGCGTCGTCGCGGGGGAATCCCCCCGGCGTCCGCGCTCGGCCGTCCGCTCTCGACCGACCGGACTCGGTCGTCCAGGCTTGATCTTCCGCGCTCGGCCGTCCGCTCTCGACCGGCCGCCATCGTCCGTTCACGCTCGGCCGTCCGCCCTCGACCGTCCGCACGCCGGGCGCCGACGCGGCGCCACTCGGACGACCGATTCCCTCGAGGGGCCCGCGATCAGTCCACGCCCAACGAGACGCCCGAGAGTTCGACCTCCAGGTCGGCGACGTGTGCGTTGAACGCGTCGACGAACGCGGGGACGTCCTCGACGTGACGACGGAGTTCGCGCGGGGTCGGCGGCGCATACTGCGAGATGAGGTAGCTGCCGTCCGAGCCCCCGACGCGAAGGTACGACGCGCGCTCGGCCTCCCACTTCAGCTCCCAGCGGCTCCCCGAGACCGTCGTCGCGAACGTCCCGTACTCGCCGTCGATCCGGGCGAGCTGGCCGGCCATCGCGTCTCCCAGATCCCGAATCCGCGCGCAGATTCGGTCGCGTTCGGCCGCGAGCTCGGCGGTGGACGCGACCGGCGGGAAGTCGGTGGAGACGTCGTCGAGGAGGCCCTCGGCGGCTGCGACGGTCCGGCCGAACGACTCGACGAAGGCCGCGTAATCGGCGAGCGCGTCCGCGAGGTCCTCGGTCGCCGGCGGTTCACGACTCGAGACGACGTAGCAATCCGGTCCTGACCGGGGAGCGTACCGGAGGTACTCGACGTCCCCGGCCTCGTAGGAGAGCGTCCAGCGGCCGGCGTCCGTCTCGAACGTCTCCTTGCCGTAGTCGCCGCCCCGGAGGACCGCGAGCGAGCGGGCGATCTCCCCGGCGTGGTCCCGTACGGCGGCGAGCACGGCCTCGCGGTGTTCGGCGATCGCTCTCGCGTCCGCGAGTGACGGGGCGTCGTCGGACGGATCGAACCCGCCGTCGGTCGCGATGGGATCGCCGGCGGTCGCAGCGGAATCGACGGCGGTCAGGTCGGAGCCGGCGGTCGCGTCGCCCGGCGGGTCGACCGCATCATCGGAATCGGCGGTAGGCGCGTCGTCGGGCGCGCCGGTCGCATCGGCAGGCGCGTCGGGGTCGTCGTCGGAGCGGTCGAGCGCGTCGTCGGTCACGTTCGGGGAGAATCGGCGGAGGGTCCTAACGTCGTCGCTCGCGGCGGAGACGCCGATGGCGGACGATCGGTCACGAAAGTGCGACAGTCTCTTTAGATATTCAATGTAATCTCGACTAAAGGTTTTGGAAATGGCGTTATCCGCGCCGTCGCCGTTCGTGATGATGAGAGAAAATGACGACAGTAGTCACATTCGAGGTGTCCGCGGCAGACACCGCCCTCGGCGACCTCCTCGCGTCCGCGCCGTCCGCGGTCTGCGAGGTCGAGCAGGTGATAGCCTCCCGGGGACACGGGATCTGGTTCGCGGGAGCCGAGCGCGACCGGATCGAGCGCGCGCTCGACGAGGACACCTCGGTGGCGAGCTACGGACGGCTCAGCTCCCTCGACGATCGCTGGCTGTACGACGTCACCTTCGCCGAGGACGCGCTGGACGTCTTCGACCTCGTCGCGGCGGCCGGCGGCGCCGTCCTGTCCGCGACCGCGGAGGACGGCGCCTGGTCGCTCGAGATCCGGTTCGCCGACCGCGAGGACGCCAGCGGCCTCTACGACCGGTTCGCGGAGCTGGACGCCGACGCGACGCTCGTCCGCCTCTCTACCGTCGCGGAGGGTGCCCACGCGGAGTACGGGCTCACCGAGAAACAGTACGAGGCGCTGCTCGCCGCGCTCGAGCACGGCTACTTCACGATCCCGCGCGAGACCTCGATGGAGGAACTCGCCGACGTGCTCGACGTCTCCCACCAGGCGCTCTCGGAGCGGCTGCGCCGCGCCTACCGGGCGCTGGTGCTGACGGAGCTCGACGGCACGGCCGCGCCCGGAACGCCGACGATCGACCAGGCCGTCTGACCGCCTCCGTCGACCGCATCGGCCGACCTGCTCGTCCGACCACCCCCGTCGACCGGGCCGTAATCGACCCAGTCTCGACCAGTCCGTTACTGACCGCCTCCGTCGACCAGTCCGTTACTGACCCCGTCAGTCGACGTACTCGTCGGCCAGTTCCGCCGGCGTGATCACGTCCAACTCGCCCTCCTCTACGTGTGCCCGTATCCCGTCGGCCAGGGCCTCGAGCGTCTCCGCGTCCTCGGCGTCGACGCGGTTGAACGCCATCGTCGTGATCCCGCCAACCGCTGCCGTCCACTCGAGCAGGTTGAGCGCCTCCTGGGGATCCGGGTGGGAGACGCGGGTGCAGAGGTGCGGGTTGGCCGCGTGACCCTGGGCGGGGAACGTGCCGGCGAACGCGAGGTCGTGGTGATCCTGAACGATCTCGTAGCTCCGCTCGTCGAACCGGTCGCCCGGGAACGAGAAGAACCGCGTCCCGTCCTCGTAGCCGTTGTCCTCGAGCCAGGAGACGGCGTCGACGACGTCCGCTTCCTTCTCCTCGTCGTCGTCCACGTCGGTCACGCGCAGCCCGCGCGCACCGAAGCTCCCGATCGTCCAGCCGGCGTCGGCGAGTTCGGCGAGCTGGTCCTCGGTGAGGCGGTCGCCCTCGGCCTCGTCGCCCTCGCGGATCCGGTCGGTGGCGACGAACGTCGACGCCGGCAGATCGCGTGCGTCGAGGATCGGCAACGCCGTCGTGTAATCCTCCTCGTAGCCCCCGTTGAACTGGAGCGAGACCAGCCCCTCCCCGGCCCGGGGCGTGAAATAGAGGTCGTCGACCCAGAGCTCGCTCTCCTGTTCGTCGCCGACCCAGTGAACGACGTGGATCTCGGCGATCCGGCTCGGGTCCAGATCGCCCTCCATCTTCGAGAGGCCGAAGTTGCGACGGACGAAGGGATTCGCCGCGTCGGTGCGCTGGCGATACTCCGCCTTGTTGCCGTCCGCGTCCCACAGCTGGATGGCCGGCGCCCCCGACCCGCTCGAGGCCATCGCCAGGCCGGGGACGACCTCCGAGCAGTCGAGCGGCGAGGTGAGCGACCGTTCGATCCGGCCGCTGGTCTCCGATTCGCTCACCTCGATGTGTGCGGACTGGGAGCCCTCGACGGAACGATCCTCGTCGGCCGAGAGCGAGCCCCGCGTCGCCTCCCACGCGTCGAGGTCCGCGAAGTCGTCCCACGTCCCGAGGAGGTCGGGCGATTCCTCGACCGCGTCGTCGTCGAAGTCGCCGAAGCCGTCGTCGGTCTCGTTGTCGGCGTCGTCGGCGCCCGTACAGCCCGCGACCGCGAGCGCTGCAGAAGCAGTCGCCGTCGTCAGATAGGTGCGTCGGTTCATCGATGATCCATCCGAAGGCCAGTCCGGACGAGCAAATTGTTATGATGGTGCTTGCCAGCCGGTACGCAGAAACCACCTCGACGGGGCCCCCGAAGGGATACCCTTTCGATGATATATCGATCGGATATCCCCCGGCTCAGCCCCGCACCGAGCGCGGACCGGTCGCGTCGCGGACGGATCGCCCCGCCGGCGGTAACGGTCGAACGGCGCGTCGATAAGGCGCCGTTTCGTCGGCGACACGTCCGCTCGAACGCGAATACGGGCGTTGTTTCGACGGTTGGCACCCCCGGTACGGCCGGTCTACGCGTCCCGGCGAGTGTGAAGAGCGGAACGAACCGACGGATCCGGGAACGGCACCCCTCCGTCGTGGAGGATTACCGGCACGACCGCGTCGACCATCGGCCGGAAGGATGCGATCGGGGAAGCGCCGGCTGGCAACGACGGACGCACTCCCCGGCGAGCGTGAGAACGCGGGGGATCAGCAGAGGAGCGGGTAGAAACAGTTTGGGCCCCTTCGATCGACGCGTTCCGGAAACCGTTGTCGGATCACGAGAACGTATTACGTTTCGAAATACATGGTGGGGTAGCCCCGGCGGTCACCTACCGGTCAGACCCACGATCATCGGGGCCCCGGTCGGTGTCGCACCCACCGATCGCGCGCCGACCCACGTTTCTCACGGACCCCGCGAACAGCGGCTTCGGGAACAGTGACCCGAGAACGGCGACCCCGAGAACGGCGATCCCGAGAACGGCGACCCCGAAAACAGCGATTCCGCGACCGGCGACGATCCACCCAGCGAGCCGGGAGGCCGCCACCGGCAGCCGGCAACGTCGCAAATAGCGACCGGCGAGGTCAGGCGCGTCGCTTATTCCGATCCGGGAACTAGCCCCCCGGATGAGCGAACTCGACTGGCGTCCGTTGCTGCTCGCGGTGGTAGCGACCGGGTTCGCGATCGCGTTCGTCGCCTGGGCGGGCGGTCTCGTCGGATCGCAGGTGACCGGACTGACGGCGACGGTTCTCGTGACCACCGGCGTGGTGTTCCTGCTCGCGGTCTTCACGGCCTACTGGATCGGCGTCAACGCGGCGGTCGACGACGCGATCTGAGACCGGACCGTCGGCGACGAACGTCGCCGGAATTCGATCGCATCGTTGGAATCCGGCTCGGCACGACATTTTGCGAAACGTGGAGCGCGCCACCGGGCGGATAGACGCCGACGAACCGCCTCGGAGCGATAGGGGAGACCGGATAGACGCCGACGAACCGTCTCGGAGCGATAGGGGAGACTGGATAGACGCCGACGAACCGCCTCGGAGCGGTAGGGGAGACCGGATAGACGCCGACGAACCGTCTCGGAGCGATGGGGACGGCGTGTTTCGACGATCACGGTGGGTTCAGCTCCGCTGAGAAGCACGCGGTGCGGTGTTCAGTCCGAGCGCCGCCGAGATCGGCGTGCGAAAGACGTCCGCCGCATTTCGGGTGGCCCGTTACCGCTTTCGAGCTCGCAGCGAGATGCTCTTCACGCCGTACTTCTGGCAGGCGCCCTGGGCCTGCTCCGAGGTGAACTCGTACTGAGGGTTGTCCCGCACCTCGGCCAGTTCGAAGCCCGGCGTCTCGATCAACGACGCGTAGTCGTCGACCTGTTCGGCACCGCCGATGCACGCCGCCCAGAGGTCCGCGTCGGTCTTGATGCCCTCGGACAGCCGTCGCTCGCTGATGATGTCGGAGAGCGCCAGCCGCCCGTCGGGTTTCAGGACGCGACGGACCTCCTCGAAGACGCGATCTTTCGCCGCCGAGAGGTTGATCACGCCGTTCGACACCACGACGTCGAACGTCTCGTCCTCGAACGGCAGGTCCTCGATGTAGCCCCGTTCGAAGGTGACGTTTCGGAACCCCATTTCGTCGCGCAGTCGGCGCGCGTTCGCCAGTTGCTCGTCGGTCATATCGAGGCCGGTCACGGTCCCGGACTCGCCCACGTGAAGTGCCGCGACGAAGACGTCCATCCCGGAACCGCTCCCCAGGTCGAGTACGTCCTCGCCCTTCCGAAGGTCGGCGAGATCGAAATGGTAGCCGACGCCGGCGAAGGAATCGATGGCTTCCTCGGGCGCCCATTCGAGTTCTTCCGACCGGTAGCCCAGGCGTTCCGCCAGCGGACGTCCCATCTCGAAGTGAAACTCCCCGTCCGGGGCCCGGGCGACGTTTCGATAGACCGCTTTCACCTCGTGTTCGAGTTTGTCGACGTCGAGTGATTTTGCCATCGCGTCCCTCGTCAGACGACCTGCAGGTGGTCGGCCTGCAGTTCCTCGTCCGTGAACTCTTTCCCGTGAACCTCCTTCATGTGTTTCCGTGCCAATTCGACCGCTTCTTCCTCGTTTTCCGACTGGATGATGAACCGGCACGTATCCGATACCGACTCACAGTCGAGTTTGTGTGCGTCTGCCATGTGGAATCAGCCTCCTCGTCGCCGCCCGCGGCCAGCGATGCGTACAGACCGCGGCGATCGCTTCGGTTACCGCGCCGAAGCGCGATCGTCGATACTCGATGGGCCGTTCGTCGTCCCGAGTATCACGACACCTACTCCGGCCGAGTATTTAAGGAACGTTCGTGATGATCATTCACATCCGGCCGAGAGCGTCCGGTACGCTATTCAGTTGCAGCCTCGAGCGAACTCCACGATACGCGCCGATCCGATTTCGGGACCGTGAGGGTCGTGGTGGACCCAGCGACGAAGAGTTCGATATACACAGGGGGCCGATCGAAAACGGATGGGACCGACTGTACGTCGGGCAGCTCGCCGCACGACGCGGCCCGACGGTCTCGAGGCGGTTCGACAGGGGGTGACGGAGGCGGTATCACCGCAGCTCCCGGAAACGGCGCTCGTCCTTTCATACTAGGCCGTCGTTCCATTAGGCACCGCTATCACGTAACGGACAGCGGGAAAGGGGTCCCGACCGTCAGCTACCTGCCCACTACCGGCCCCGGCCCCGCTCCACCTACCGAACGTGGGGACGCGCCCCTCACGATTCAACCCTTCCGCGAACGTCCGAACGTTGGTTGGCGCCCGTACGGCTACGAGTTTCGCGACCCGGATCGTCCCACCCCCGCTGGATCCGGTGATATCACCACCCGTTGGAATCGGTGATATCACCACCCGTTAGAATCGGTGATATCACCACCCGCTGGATTCGGTGATATCGCGCCGGACCACGGACCCGATCGGAATGACCTGCCTGTTCTCAGTTGCGGGCGCCCTCGAAAGACGACCGCCCCCGACAACCGTCAGCCCCGACAACCGTCAGTGGCCACGTGCGTGCACGGAATATCGCGCGAGACCGACCGGGTCCGTCGGTTTCCGTCGCCAAACGTGACCGACGAAAGAGCGTCGGAGAAACCGGCAGTCGCAGGGGCCGAACAAAGATTCATGCTGTTCTATAAACTCTATACAACTGGTCCTCCGTGTCAGAGGCGGATCACCCGACCCGACCGCGGCCGACATCTTTCGCGACGTATCTCGAACCACCGCTCTCGCACCGGTCAGTTCCCGGTTCGGAGGGCAATGCGGAACCAGCTCCCCGACGCGAGTTTTCGTCTCCTCCCGACCGTCGTCGGCGCGGCCGTGGCGGCCGTCGACGACCCGGTGGTCGGTCACGGCCGATTCGAGCGCGTCGATGATGCGGCGGTGCCGATGACGACGCCCCATCGAAAGCGGCCGGAAGTCGTCATCGAACGCTCGAACCGGATCGCGGGAGACCGGATCGATCCGTCTCGTGCAGATTAGGGTGCAGCGTGGATGACCACGTGGTGGAACCCGGTTTCCGTCGTTGCCGATTCCCCCACTGTGGAGACTCTCACGAAACGTGCTCTCCGTACGGATTTAGAAATCAACGCACGATGAGCGTTGATCGTTGCTGCGGAAACGACCCGCAAACCCACTATCTCAGCGTTGTTCTCGCTGCCTCGTGGGAGAATGTGGGCCGATGCCCTGGGGAAAGCGTTGGGGGGCAACGCGTAGGATGCTGTTGTGGGTACCGGGGCAGTCTCGGCCAGGCTATTGTCTTCGGTGATTTACTATAAGCGTTCGCATTACGGAACGACCAGTGGAAATGGATTTGCAGAGATCGACGATGAATCGCGAAGATATTACCGATGTCGGCGGTTTCGGCCGTCAGATCTAAACATGATACGCGAGTCGACACCGGTAGCGGGGGCATCGAGGGACGACGAATCGAACTCGACTCGTCGATAGCCACCCACCACCCGCCGATCGCCTCCGCCGCATCGCGTAGGAAGACATGGGGTTCCGACGTCTCGGCCTCACCGGCCGATTTTGCGCTCGGTCGACGATACCAGCGCTGGGTCGACCACAAACAGGAATTGCTGATTGCTATGCACACCAGTATTTTCAATACAGATACCTTTTTAGTAGTTCAGTTCGAACGATGATTTCATGAGAGACGACGGAGACTTCCAGCATTACGCTGCGTCGGAAGCAACGCAGCAAGAGGTCGAGGAAGCCGTCGAAGCGCTCGAAGAGCGAGAGAGCGATTCCGAGGAGTTCATCGTCGTCGAGTAGCGACGGGCCGTAGTCGAGCCGACTTTCCGCCCCGAGTTAAATTGTCCATCTCAAGATAATCGAGCGCTTCGCTCGCGATCGGCCCCGTCCGCCCGAAGTGATCGGACGGCAGCATCGACGGTACGTCGGTCCGGACGCGCTCGGTTCCTCCATCGTCGAACTGCATCTCGGGCGTCGTTCCCTTCGAACCGCTGGTGAACCCCCGTGTCGCAGACTCGTCGCTGCGCTGCTCGCGGTTTTGGGGTGCGGGAAAAGTGGGTCGGCCCAGCGCGGGGCTACGACGGTAGTCGGGACGCTCGATGCGGCGAACGGATCGAATCGTGGAATCATCTCTATTCATCGGTAACTTCCTCGAGGTCGAGGTCGTCGAGGAGCGGACGTCGTCGCTACTCCGTGCGATCGCGGACGATCCCTTGTCCGGATACTTCCATTTAGAACACGTCACCTCGAGATACTGCTCAACGATCTCCCAGTTGTCATCGTGATATCCGTCGTCGTAGGGGCGCGCGAGAGTTTCGGCATCGATCTGGGGATCCATGTCCGTCTGTCGGTCGGAACCCACCGGATCGCCAAAACCATTATCCCACCTCGTCTGAATCGACCTTCTACCGATATCGGACGTTTCAGTCGATTCAAGCGGCCCTTGGAAGTGTTCTTCGGCTGCTTGATTGCTTCAAGGCAAGTTATTCCAGAGAACAACATTGTCATGAAGAAGCGATTGGCAAGAAGTTTTATAATGATCGGGTTCCGTGTCCCTCTCCGTACCCGGCGACACGACGGAAAACGGCCGGGCGCTCGGTTGGGCTTCCCATCCCCCCGCGCCATCGACTACGTCAGTAGTTCGGAGGTTACGTTTTCCGCTGGTTTAGCCGGTGACGAACCACAACCAACCATGATGGACGGAAAGCAATTACGTGCCAAGCTGGTGGGACCGGAAGATGAACGTGCTGTCTCCCCTGTGATAGGAGTGATTTTAATGGTTGCGATAACAGTGATTTTAGCGGCTGTCATCGCCGCCTTCGTGCTCGACATCGGACCTGGTGACAGTAGCGTTAACGCAGGTGCCAGTGTGAGCGAAGCTGGTGACACTGTTACGGTGACCGTGAACGACGTGGGGAACGCCGATGGAATTGTACTCGCTAACGGCAATGGCGTGCCAGTCGAGAAGGATAGCGGTGAAGATGCATTAACGGTGACTGGAACGTCGGCAGACTACAGCGATGTGGACGGGGAATACATTGTATACGCATTCGAGGGAGATGCTGAGGATCTTACTACAATCAGTGACTATGATTCCGCTGCGACTGATGATCCGTTAGAAGACCAAGTCTCAACGGTTACGGTTATCAACGACGGTGACATATCCAACTAACCTAAACAATACGCCTATTCCTGAAATAATGATAACAGAAATGCAGAAAACGTTGATTGGATCGGAAGACGAGCGCGCTGTTTCACCTGTGATAGGAGTGATATTAATGGTTGCGATAACTGTTATTCTCGCCGCAGTTATCGCGGCTTTCGTCCTTGACATCGGTCCAGGCGACTCTGGTGTCAACGCAGGTGCCAGTATTAGCGACGCTGGTGACACTGTTGAGGTGTCCGTGAACGACATGGGGAACGCCGATGGAATCGTACTCACTGATGGAAATGGCGTCCTTCTATATGCTGACAATGCCGGTGGTGATGGCTATGTAGTATCCGATGAG
>SKPV01000266.1 GCA_007119345.1 Halovivax sp. | reverse complement strand
GCACCCGCAGCTTCGAGGAGCGATCGCTCTCGGAGACGGCGACCGTCAGCGCGACGACGACCATCTTCAGCTCGATCCCGGCGTTCGCCGACGAGACGCCGTACACGATCGTCGTCGCGACGTTCGACGAGGGCGTGCGCCTCACCGGCCAGCTCCGGGGCGCAGACGAGGTCGAACGCGGCGAGACGGTCGCCGTCGGCGCCGAGCGGCGCGGCGAGGACGGCTGGCTCGTCACGTTCGCGCCGACGGGGTGATCGACGGGTCCGTAGCGACGACGACGGGTCCGGCCGGCGACGGTGGGTCCGTCGCGACGACCGGTCCGGCCGGGGACGACGGGTCCGGCCGGCGACGGTTCCCGCCCAGTCGCGGTCCCGTCGGCGGCGCCGAACCGACGCGATGCCGTGGGCGGCCCACCCGTCCCGGCGTCGCCGGTTCCCGCCCAGTGAGGATCGCGAACGAAGACTACCCCTCCCGGCACCAACGAAACACACGTGGCACGTACAGAGGAATACGCGGAGCTCGCGTCCGAGTCCGCATCCGACGCCGACTGGCACTCGCGGCCCCTCGAGGAGGTCTACGAGGCGCTCGAGACGGCAGATCGGGGGCTCACCGCCGAGGAGGCGCGCGCCCGCCTCGAGCGCGAGGGGCCGAACGAGATCGAGGCGGATGAGGGCGTCTCGCCGCTGTCGATCTTTATCGACCAGTACAAGCCGGCGCTGATCTGGGTCCTGATCGTCGCCGCGGCGGTGATGGCGTTCGTCGGCCACACCATCGACGCCGGGGTCATCGCCGGCGTGGTCGTCTTCATCACGGTGTTCGGCTTCCTCCAGGACTACCGGGCCGAACAGAGCATCCAGGCGTTAAAGGAGATGTCGACGACGTACGCCCTGGTCAGACGCGGCGGCGAGAAGACCGAGATCGACGCGACGACGGTGGTTCCCGGCGACGTGATCTTCGTCGAGTCCGGCGACATCGTTCCCGCCGACGCCCGCATCGTCGAGGAGTCCAACCTGAGCGTCGACGAAGCGGCCCTCACCGGCGAGAGCGTCGGCGTCTCGAAGGCGGTCGGCGAGGTCGCCGAGGACACCTCCCTGGCCGAGCGCGAGAACATGCTCTACAAGGACACCGTCGTCGAGCGCGGGTCGGGCGTGGCGCTCGTCGTCGAGACCGGTCCCGAGAGCGAGATCGGCCGGATCGCGACCGCCCTCGAGGAGGCCGAGGAGCGAGACACCCCGTTCCAGGCCGAGATGGACCGCCTGGGCAAGCTCATCGCGGCGGGGGTGATCGTCATCGTCTCGATCATCGCGATCACCGAACTGGTGATCGGCGACACGCCGCCGCTGCAGGTCTTCCTGACGGCGGTCGGCATCGCCGTCTCCGCGGTCCCGGAGGGGCTGCCAGCGGTCGTCACGCTCTCGCTCGCCCTCGGTGCGAGGCGGATGGCGGAGAAGAACGCGCTCGTCCGCCGGCTCCCCATCGTCGAGGCGCTGGGCTCGGTCGACGTCATCTGCACGGACAAGACCGGCACCCTCACCGAGGAGGAGATGACCGTCCAGCGGATCGTCGCCAACCGGGAGGTCTACGAGGTCACGGGGACCGGGTACGACACCGACGGCGAATTCCGGCGCGACGGCGACCCCGTCGACGACGAGCGCGTGGCCGAGGTGCTCCGCTGCGGGATGCTGTGCAACAACGTCGACGTCGGGACGCGCGAGCGCGATACGAATGACGGCGAGGCCGGGGCCGGCGAAACCGGCGAACCGGGCGAGCGCGAGCGGACCTACCTCGGCGACCCGACCGAGATCGCGCTGTTCGTCGCCGCCCGGAAGGCCGGCTTCGACCACGACGAGCTGGACGAGGCCTACCCCCGACTCGGCGAGGTCGATTTCACCTCCGCGCGCAAGCGGATGACGACGGTCCACCGGACGCCGGAGGGGGAGCTCGTCGCCTACATGAAGGGCGCACCGGAGACGGTCCTCGAGCGCTGTGACCGCGAACTCGTCGACGGCGAGGTCGTCGAGCTGACCGACGAGCGTCGAGCCGAGATCGAGGCCCAGAACGAGTCGTTCGCCGAGGACGCCCTGCGCGTGATGGGCTTCGCCTACCGACCCGACGTGCCGGACGCCCAGGCCGAGGCCCCGGACGAAGAGCTGGAGGAAGGGATGGTCTTTCTCGGCCTGCAGGGGATGCTCGATCCGCCGCGTCCGGAAGTGCCGGGCGCGATCGCCGGCTGTCTCGACGCCGGGATCAACGTCGTGATGATCACCGGCGACAACGCCGTGACGGCGCGGGCGGTCGGTGAGGAGGTCGGGCTCCGGTCGACGCGGGTGATTACGGGCCCCGAACTCGAGGAGATGAGCGACGAGGAGCTGCGGGAGGTGGTCGACGACGTCGACATCTTCGCCCGGACGTCCCCGGACCACAAGACGCGCATCCTGCAGACGCTCCAGGGCAAGGGCCACACGGTCGCGATGACCGGCGACGGCGTCAACGACGCGCCCGCCGTCAAGAACGCCGACGTCGGCGTCGCGATGGGCATTCGGGGCACCGACGTCACCGAGCAGGCCTCCGACATCGTCCTGCTCGACGACAACTTCGCGACGATCCGCGACGCGGTCGAGGGCGGCCGCCGGATCTTCGACAACGTCCGCAAGTTCGTCAACTACCTGCTTTCCGGGAACGGCGGCGAGGTGACGATGATCTTCACGGGGACGCTCGCCGGGCTCGGGCTCGTCATCACGCCGATCCAGGTCCTCTGGATCAACGTCGTCACCGACGGCATCCCCGCGCTCACGATGGGCGTCGATCCCGCGGCCGAGGACATCATGGAACGGGAGCCGCGTCCGCCCAGCGAGGGCGTCATCACGAAGCGGATCGTCGCCTCGATCGTCGGCATCGCGCTCTTCATGACGGTCTGTCTGCTCCCGCTGTTCACCCTCAACTTCTACGGGGAGTTGATCCCGGGACACGACGTCACGGGCGCCGTATTCGGCTGGAGCCCCGGCTACGACGTGGGCCGCGAGCTCGCTCAGACGATGGTCTTTACGGGATTCGTCGTCTTCGAGATCGTCCGCATCCAGGCGATCCGCTTCCGGTACGGCCTCGGGCTCTTCTCGAACCGCTGGCTCGTCGCGGCGGTCGGCGTCGCGGTGACCCTCCAGCTGCTGGTGCTGTACACGCCGACCGGACAGCTGCTGTTCGACGTCGAACCGCTCGGGCTCGTCCACTGGGCCCAGATCGCCGTCGCGGCGGTCGCCTTCGCGGCGCTGATGGCGATCTTCGTGAAAGTCCAGGATCGGCACTTCGAGCGGTACTGAGCCCGTCGTCTGGCGCCGCCCGTTTCCACCCCGTTCGAGGGTCCGTCTGATGGCGCCCGTTTCCACCCCGTTCGAGGGTCCGTCTGATGGCGCCCGTTTCCACCCCGTTCGAGGGTCCGTCTGGTGGCGCCCGTTTCGACCTGTTCGGGGGCTCGTCGACCGTGGACGTCGCCGAGCCGGCGATCGTCCCGTTCGAACGCGAGTTCCGGGCGAGGCCGCTCACAGATCGGGTGGATACTCGCCGGTCTTCCGATACTCGGCGACGACGACCGCGAACGCGACCACGTGGAGGACGACCACCGCGACGATCATCGCGAGGTACACGAGGTGGATCGGATCGTCCGAGGGGAATCCCACCTCCTCGTACGGACGGAGGTAGGCCCGATCGTAGCCGTGGACGGCGACGAGCCAGAAGATGACGTACGTGCCGTGACTCTGGTGCCACTTCCAGGCTTTCGGGCCGAGGTAGTCGTAGGCCCGGTTGTTGGACGTGAACGCGAGGACGATCGCGACGAGCACGGCCACGAAGGCGCCGAACGCCCACGGGCTCATATCGACGAGATAGCCGACGACGTCCCAGTCGCGCGCCCAAAAGACGAACAGCACGTGGACGACCGACCAGATCGCGAACCAGATGCCGAGTTCCGACCGCCAGTTGACGGGAAAGTTCCCCGAAAACCGACGTCTGATCGACGGCCGGATGCGCACCAGCGGGCCGATGACCATCACGAAGAACAGGATGAAAAAGGGGACGGCGGCGACGACACGCTGTCCGTCGTATCCGACGGCCCACAACAGGGCCGCCACGACGACGCTCCCGACCGCGACGCCCAGATGATGCGTGAGCTCGTTGTTGGTGTCTACCGTCATGCTGTCAACGTGTCACCCGATCGTGACCGGATGGACACCGATCGCTCAAATAAAGCTATTCCCGGTATGCAGGCGGCGTTCAGATTAGCGTTTGAAGGAGCGAGGCGGTGTAGTTCGCGGTGTCCGTGCCCGAATTCGGCCGTCTCACCCTACCCGGAAGCGACGTTCAGTCAGCGTTTGTGGAGCGCGAGCAGACACCGCGAGCGCAGACACCGCGAGAACTTATGCGGCTCAGTATCCCCCTCCATATGGCCGGCCTCTCGCTTTCCAATACTGTTCGTGTTTTAGAGAGGTTCGGTGTCGACCGTCCTCGATCCACCGTTCACAACTGGGTGCAAACGCGAACCGACAGCCTGAGGACGGTACCTCGCCGGATCACGTTGCCGTCGACGAGACGGTGATCCAGCTGACCGATGAACGCTACTGGCTGTTCGCCGCCGTCGATCCCGTGACGAACGAATACGTTCACGTTCGGCCACTTGCCACCAGAAATACCGGGCTAACCGGAATCTTCCTCGACGAACTCGGCGAGAAACACGACGCCGACGACGCCTTCTTTCTCGTCGATGCAGCCGACTGACTGAACGCCGCGCCCGACCGCCGCGGCTACGAATATCGGTACGAAGGTCACGGTCGACGCAGTAGCATCGAACGTGTTTTTCAGGTAGTAGAACAGGATACCTGCCAGTTACACTGAATTCAGGAGAGTAGGATCCTAACAACGGAGCATACTGTGCGATATCGCTCGACTTGACCGACGAGTATCCCGAGCGCGGGTTCCATGCAACTGCTCGTACCGGATGGAAAATTACGCACGAGACTATTACGGACGTACAATCGTAATGGGAATGTGATAGACCTACCTTCGACCGCCGATTGGTTGTGTCGACTCGAGGCCTCGTACTCAGAAATGAGGGGCTCTAACCGAATAATCTCCCCCAAATCGAATATCACTTACGGACGGTTCTGGAAGTGTCGTGACTCACTGTCGAAGCGAGCGAACCTACTAACGTCGAGTCGCGCCCATTTTCGGGGCGGCAGAAGTGGAGAGACGCCTCGTCCGCGTTCGAACGAGGGAAAGCCCAGCAGACCGGTGCATCTACCACCGACGGTAGTCTCGTCCGAGAACGTGGACTCGGAACTCGGTCGACTACCGAGTTGCCGACTGAATCGGTTGCCGGTAGCTTCGGTCGGCGGCCTGGCTCAGATTTCGGATATTCGCGGGAGCTCGTCATCGAGGGCGGCCGCGTCCTCCGGGAGGAGCGCCACGACCAGCGAGTCGGCGTAATCGGCGATGTAATCGACGAGACGCGCGATTCGGTCGGCGTCGATCGCCTCGAGGGAGTCCAGGAGCATGAACGGAACGACTTCGTGGACCTCGTGGACGAGATATCCGGCCAGGGCGAAGACGAGGCCCGTCACCTCGCGCTCGCTCTCGCTGAGGTGGTCGATCGAATCCTCGTACGCGACGTCCGCGTCGGTGCTTCGCACCACGTGCAGCTCGAACGACGACTGCTCGACGGTCCGGCGGCCCTCGCGCACCTCCGCCGTCGTCCGTTCGATCCAGATCCGGTCGAGGT
This sequence comes from Halovivax sp., assembly GCA_007119345.1. Classification (GTDB taxonomy): domain Archaea; phylum Halobacteriota; class Halobacteria; order Halobacteriales; family Natrialbaceae; genus Halovivax. The sequence goes on along the minus strand of SKPV01000266.1, from coordinate 3,046 downwards.
TGTCGTACTCGAGGATGTCGAGGACGCGCCCCATGTGCTCGTTGAAGTGCTCGACGGCCTCCGTCTCGATCCGCTCGATCTCGGTACGACGCTCCGCCAGTTCGGCCTCGAGCTCCTCGAGACGCGCCTTCAGCTGCGACCGCTCGGCCAGTCGGTCGTCGATCTCGTCGATCTCTGTCTCGACCGACGCGCGCTCGTCCTCCAGCTGGTCGATTCGAAACTGGAGCTGGTTGAGTTCGCGGTGTTCGTCCAACATCTCCTCGTACTCGTCGACGACGTCCAGCGACTCGACCTCGTCTTCGAGTTCGGCGACGCGATCTGCGAGACGCTCTCGTCGCTCGCGGAGCTCTTCGACGGTCGCCTCGCGGTCTTCGATCTCCGCCTCGCTCCGCTCGAGGCGCCGTCGCTTCTCCTCCCGGCTGCGCCGGTCGGATTCGAGGTCGCGTTGTTGCTCGGTGAGCTCGTCGATCTCGGACTGGAGTTCTCGACGCTGATCGGTCGTCTCGACGCGTAGTTTTCGGAGGCGGTCGATCGTCTCCCCGATGCGGTCGGTCTCGACCTCGCTCCCGCAGGTCCAGCAGACGATCTCGTCGTCGGCGAGCAACGCGTCGGTCGGATCGTCGCCGTCGTCCCGCAGGGCTTCCGCGATCTCGCTGTCGGTGCCGTCGAGCATCTCCTCGTTGAACCGGACGATCCGCTGGAGGTCGTTGACGAGCGCCTCGACTTCGCTCTTGCGCTCGCGGAGGGAACCGAGGCGACCCTCGATCCGTCCGAGCTCCTCGCCGGGCGACCCCTCGGTTCCCTCCACCTCTTCGCGGAGCCCGTCGCGCTCTTCGCGCAGGTTTTCGATGCTCTCGCGCTGGGTCTCGATCTCGAAGCGCACGGACTCGAGGTCGGAGCGGACGTCGTTGAGCTCGTCGAGCGTCTCTTCGAGGTCGGCCTTCTCCGAGCGCGTCTCCGCGATGTCGCGATCGTAGGCGTCGACTTCGGCGGTTTTCGCCTCACGATCCTCGCGAAACTCTTCGAGTTCGGAGTCGAGGCGCGTCCGCTCTCGTTCCAGGCGCGTCCGCTCTCGTTCGAGTTCGTCGAGTTCGTCGAGTTCGTCACGGATCGATGACTTTCGTGCACGAAGGCGCTCGATGTCCGCCTTGATCTCGTCGGTGTCGACCGGGCGCATGATGGGCTCGCGGAGGTCGTCCCCTCGCGCCACGGCCCGGCGCGCCTCGTTGGTCTCGAGCAAGAAGGCGAAGAGGTCTGCGAGCGTCGAATCCTCGAGGTACGGATCGCCGTCGGTGGTCACGACGCCGTTACGTCGACGGAACGTCCGCGTGTACGTCTCGTCACCGATCGAGAGTTCGACGCGACCCTCCTCGGCGTCGCTCTTCAGCGAGGCGCGATCGCTCCCGAGACCCGCCATCAATGCCCGGAGGAACGACGTTCGATTCGTGGCGTTTCGCCCGGCGAGAATCGTCACGCCGGGTCTGAACTCGACCCGCGATTCGTCGATCCCGCCGACGTTCCGCACGTCGACTTCGACGCGCTCGCAAGCGAGCGACTCCTGATTCATGGTGACCGGTTGTTTGTGACGATGGGGTAAATATCGTGATGGTTCGTTCGCCGGGGCGCTCACGGGTCCGGACACTCGCAGCCGGATCTGCGCAACAACTCGTCGACGGCGAAGTCGGCACCGCACTCTTCACAGAACACCCGAACGTCGACCAGCACGTTCGCGTCGCCGAGCCGCAGGTGCGCTCCGTCGCGGAGCCGCTCGATCGAGTCTCGAGTGACCGCCTCGGTTCGGCTCTGAAGCCGTCGGATCCGCTCGCGCTCTTTCTCGCGTCGTTCCTCGGGTCGTTGCTCCGGTTGCTCGAGTTCGACGTTCCGATACTTCGTCAGGTAGGTGTGGATCGCCTGGTGGGAGACGAACTGGGACTCCAGCTCGTCGACGTCGACACCCTGGCGGGCGAGGCGGTTGCGGACTTCCGTCCGAACCCCGGTCGAGACGTCGGTATCGGACAACAGTCGGTACGTGTTCTCGACTTCTCCGTCGACGGTATCGACGTCGGCGTTCTCGAGCGCGGTCGCCAGCAGCCGCCGATTGAAGACGTCGGCCAGTTCCCGCAGACTGGACCGTTCACCGTTCGGGGCCGTCCACCGCTCGACGAGTTCGCGATCCAGCATCCCGAGGTCGTAGGACTCGATGAGTCGCCCGACCTTGCTGTCGGTCTCATCCAGCCCCGACGCGTCTTCGGCCATGTGCAGCGCATTGACGAAGTGTGGTCAAAAGCATCACGGCTCGTCGCTCGTTCGAGGGCCGGCCTGTCGATACACCTCCACCTGGCGGACCGATCGATTTCGTATACTGTTCGAGTTACAAAGGGTTTCGGTGTCGACCGCGCTCGATTCACCGTCCACAACTGGGTGCAAACGCGAACCGACAGCCTGAGGACGGTACCTCGCCGGATCACGTTGCCGTCGACGGGACGCTGATCCAGCTGACCGATGAACGGTACTGGCTGCTCGCCGCCGTCGATCCCGCGACGAACGAATTCGCTCGCGTTCGGCCGTTGCCCACCAGAAGTACCGGACTAACCGGAATCTTCCTCGACGAACTCGGCGAGAAGCACGGCGTCGACGACGCCCTCTTTCTCGTCGATGCAGCCGACCGGCTGAACGCCGCGCTCCACCGCCTCGGGTACGAGTATCGGCACGAACGCCACGGTCGACGCAACTGCGTCGAACGTATCATACAGCAAGTGAATGGGAACACCTACCAGTTTAAAAACTGTTTCGGGAACGCAGAGGCGAGCCGACCGGAGCGTCCTCCGCTTCCGGGGCGCGACTTATGGGTACCGGCGGCGTAAGAGTCGGTATGAGTTACGCGAACTGGCAGTGTCGCCTCTACGGCCACCGGTGGCGCCACCCGGGCGAGTACGAAGTGGTGGTGACCGGCGACGCCGCTCCGGCGTACCCGTTCCGGTGCGAATCCTGCGACGCCCGCATGTTCGTGGACGGAAACGGCGATCGGTTCCGCGACGAACCGGAT
>SKPV01000245.1 GCA_007119345.1 Halovivax sp. | reverse complement strand
GCCGGTCGGGCTGGCGGCGGCCGCCGTCTACGCCGCCGCGTTGCTGACCAACGAGAAGGTGACCCAGAACGAGGTCAGCGAGGTCGCCAACATCTCGGAGGTCACCATCCGCAACCGGTACAAGGAGCTGCTCGAGTCGGCCGACGCCGCTACCCCGGCCTGACCGAGGCGACCGATTCCGATCTGATCGAGACGACCGATTCCGATCTGATCGAGACGACCGATTCCGATCTGATCGAGACGACCGATTCCGATCTAATCGAGACGACCGATTCCGATCTAATCGAGACGACCGATTCCGATCTGACCGAGGCGACCGATTCCGATCTAATCGAGACGACCGAAGCGGCCGGTATCGCCCGTCCCGGTCGTTGGTGCGGTAGGAGCGAGTGGTCCGCCCGATTCCGGTGATTCGTCCGGTTCGAGATGCGTCGCCAACCTTTTTGAGTGTCGGTGTGCAACCCGGTGTCATGGATGAAGCGACCGTCCGACTCTTGTGCCCGGAGTGCACCAAAGACTGGCAGCTCACGCCGGCCGACCTTCCGTCCGCCGCCGACCTCTTTCACTGCCCCAACTGTCACGCGTCCCGCCGCACGGCCGAATTCACCCGGACGGATCGCGACCTCCGGACGCTGAAAACGCTGGGTTGACGCGATTCTCGACTCGTCGTGACGATGGGAACCGATCGTTTCGAGCGTGCGCGCTCGCCGGCCGACCGTCGCCGCTCGACGGTCGACCGCGGATCGACGGTATCCCTTCGCCGGGCCGAGGTGAACGAACTATTACCCGAAACACGTCGTCATTTCCCTCGCCGTCGTCGTGCGCTTTCCGCTCGACGGTCCGGAGGAGCGATCCGTCAGGCGTTCGTATCGGTCCGAATCGCGATATAAGGACCATGGTAACGAGCCTCAAGATAATAATATAACCCTGCGGTGGGTAGACTGAGTTGGTTATGAAGAAGCAGGAACTCATTCACCTTCACGGGCTTCTCGCAGAGGTATCGAACCAGTGTGGTGTCTGGACCGACTGTCCGGTAGACCTCGAGGAGTACGAGTCCCTCGGTATCCGACCGACATCGATCCACAAATCGAAAACCGATCACAAGGCGGCTGTTTTTGCGCTCGCGGGCGGAATCACGGACCACATGCACGAGGACGCGGAGACGGAAGCCGTCCCCGCGACCGCCGACTGAAACGGATCTCTCGCGGTGCTGTAGCGCTCTCTAGCGACTGGTCTTCCCCACTCCCGATCCGGACGCTCGATCCGGACTCCCGATCCGGACGCTCGAAGTGGATACCCGTCCGAACCCGTAGCAAGACTCCTCTGTCAGCCGTTTCCGACCCCTGGATTACTCCAGGAGGTCCTCGAACTCGGGTAACACGCCCTCGTCGTCCTCGTGGGATCCGTCCTCGTCGCTGGTCGCTTCGTCCGATTCCCCTTCGTTGCTGGTCGCTTCGTCGGTCTCGTCCGTCGACGCGTCGCTCGCCTCCGACTCGTCGTCATCGTCCTCGTCTTCCAGGACCTCGACCTCGAGCACCTCGAGCGGGATGTTCTCGAGGCGCTGGCCGATCTCCTTGCGGGCGATCCGCGAGGCGTGTTCCTCGCGCTCGACGTTGAAGACGGTCATCTCGAGCTCGAGCGCGACGAGGGCCTCGTCGGCGGCGATGAACGCCGGCGGCAGTTCCTCGCCGGACGGCGACGTCCGCTCGCCCATGCTGATCTCGACGTAGCTCAGGTCAGGGTTCAACATCTCGCCCGTCTTGGAGATCGCGATCCGAATCGCCTCCTCCGGCGTTTCCACGTCGAATACCGGCACGGCAGCTTCGACGACGACCCTGCAGTTCATAGGTAGGTATTGGGTCGCATACAGTAAGAAGGTTCGCCTCACGGGAGAAGATCCGCTCGACGGGCGGATTCGGCGTCGTGTCCCGGGGTCGAAAGGGCCAAGCGCGGCGAGGTGCTTTCCTCGGTCGATGGAGACGGGCGCGATTCCGATCGACGAGCTCGCCGGCGGCCTCGATCCGTACCTGACCCTCGAGAGCGGCCAGAGCTATCGCTGGCGGCGCAGCGACGGGGAGATGTACGGCGGCGAGCGGAACCCCGACGCCTGGTACGAGACGGTCGTCGACGGCGAGGTGATCCGGACGCGGGCGCGCGACGGCGTCCTCGAGTGGGAGTCGACGACGGACGCCGACACCCTCCTCGGGCGGCTCCTTCGGCTCGATGACGACCTCGAGGCGATCGCCGCCGACGCCCCGGCCGACGCCCTGATCCGGGACGCGTACGAGGCCCACCGGGGGATGCGCCTGGTCGAGGATCCGCCGTTCGCCACCCTGATCGCGTTCATCTGCTCGGCCCAGATGCGGGTGCGGCGGATCCACCGGATGGTCGACGCCCTCGCCCGCGAGTACGGGACGGCGGTCGAGTTCGACGGCCGAACCTCCCACGACTTTCCCACCCCGGACCGTCTGGCCGGCGCGACGGAGGCCGATCTCCGGGACCTGGGACTCGGCTACCGGGCGCCGTACGTTCTGGAGACGGCGCGGATGGTCGCCGACGGCGAGGCCCACCCGGCCGACGCCCGCGAACTCGACTACGAGCCGGCCCGGGAGTACCTGACCCGCTTCGTCGGCGTCGGGGACAAGGTCGCCGACTGCGTCCTGCTGTTCTCGCTGGGGTTCGACGAGGCCGTCCCCCTCGACACCTGGATCCGGAAAGCCATCGCCGAGTACTACCCCGAGTGCGATCGCGGCTCCTACGCCGCGACCTCCCGCGCCATCCGGGAGCGCTTCGGCGGCGCGTACGCGGGTTACCACCAGACGTACGTGTTCCACTTCATGCGAACTGGTATATCTGACGTCTGAGGGTCGCTGAAACGACGTTTCCGATAGTTCCGGCGCTTCGACTCTCCGGTGCGCTTCTCCGGTTGCATCCGCTCCTGGCGATGACCACGAGACCCCCTTCGCGGGTGCGCCGGGCGAGGCTACCGACAGCTTCGAATCACCGGGGCGAGCGGAGTTCTCGTTCGTCAGAACGGCGCGTACCGGCGTGGGGGACGCCGCTAGAACCGCCGGTCGGCCTCTCGAGTTTCCCACGGGGGGTCGAGAAGTCCGCGTAGGGAATCGAGTCGGTAATCCGGCGTCGTAAGATCGGACGCTGGCTGCTCCGCCGAATCGGTATCCCCGGGTGAAGAATCTAACGAGGACTCGTGGGGTATCCAGACGGATTGGAGACCGGACCGATTCGCTCCGAGGACATCGGAGGCGATCGAGTTTCCAACGTAGACCGACTCGGATCGAGTCGAATCCAGGTCTTCTAATGCCCGTACGAAGGGTTCGGGGTTCGGTTTTGGCTCGGTATCCCATCCGGCAAGGATGATCGTCTCGAACGCGTCTCGAACACCGAGGGAATCGATTTTAACCGATTGCGTGTCTGGCCCTCCGTTGGTGACGAGACCCAGGCGATACCGCGTACCGAGCTCCGACAGCACGCGCTCCATTCCAGCGACTCCTTGCATCGCCGTATAATCCGTGAGTGCTTCGTACGCGTCAGCGACCCTGAGTCCGATTGTCTCGGGTCGGTCGTTCCGCCTCGCGAGCTTCTTGAAGCACGTCTCGCGCCGGCGGATGTCGCTCTCAGTCCCTCCGACTTCGTGGACCTCGCGCCTGTACTCATCGTACGAAAAGAACGGCTCGACACCCGCTCGCTGGAACGCTTCGCTGAGGCGCTCCGAGCCAGATTTCGGATACTCGCACAGCGTTTCGTCCAGGTCAAAAAGGATTGTCGTCACGGCGGGACTCATGCTCGCATCCTCCGATCATCGTTTTTAAAATTCTTGCTAGTTCGCCCAGAGGAGAACGTCGCTCGGATTGACCGGTCTCCCGACTGATGTTGGAGAGCGAACGGTCCGCACGGGGGTCCGATCAAACTCGTTCCTCGAACGTTCACCATCCGTGGTACGGTCGTGCACCCGTCGTCACCCGAACCCTTCGACAACGCGCTGTAGACCTTCTCGCCGCGCGTGAATCCCCTCCCCGCCTCCACTCCAAACCGACCGCTCGTGGGGGAACGCCCGCTACCCGCGTACGGACGCGGCGACAGCGGGAGCTGGGTCACCGTGGCACTCGTTCGCGGCGGCGAGATTCGTCTGGAACCTCGGCGGGTTGATCGAGGCCGCCGGGATGAGTTAGCTGATCGTGGGCTACGACCCGGACCGGGTCGCCGACGAGGCGGGACCGGCGGACCTCGTCGGGACGAACGCGCTGTCCGTCGCCGCGCTCGCGTTCGGTGGAGCGGCGTTGCTGTACGCGGAGCCGGTCGGCGACGCCTCGCGGGTTGCGGATCGCCTTCGTCGTGGGGACCCTCGCGCCGGCGGCCCGGATGCATCGTGGCGCCAGGCAGTACGAGAACGAACCCGCGGGCTGATCGAAACTGGGTCGCGCGATCCGTCGGGCGCACGCCCCGGCTCATTCCCGGTAATCCTCGCGACCCGCGATCGCCCAGTAGGCCTGCGAGACGATCGTGATCACGAAGAGCAGGGCCAGCACCGCGGTGACGACCAGTCCGGCGGTCCGCCCGAGCAGGTACCAGGCCCCGGCGGCCGCGACGGCGACGAAGAGGACGCTACCGGCGAGGAGTTCGAGCAGCTCCCGGATCGTGGCGCGGCGGCTCGACAGGTCGACGTACTCGTCTTCGAGGAGTTCGAGCAGTCCCATCAGCGGAAGTCGGCGAGGGCGGTTTGATCGCGCTTCAGCGGCCGCGCCGCGTAGCCGTACTCGGTCGCGAGGACGTCGGCGAACGCCTCGTCGAAGCCGTGGTGGGTGTAGACGACGTCGGGGTCGACCGTCAGTACCGTCTCGATCAGCTCCCCGAAGTCGCAGTGGTCGGTCAGCGGGAAGGTGACGTCGTACCCGCCGCGGTACAGGAACGAGTCCTCGACCGCCCAGCCGGAGAAGCCGGCTTTCAGCGCACCCGTCCGCTCGACGACCCGCTCCACCCGGTCGCTGCGGGCCCGATTGGACGGGACGACGACGAGTTCGTCCGTCAGGTCCTCGAGCTCCGCGGGGTCGTACACCCGGCCGGGAAACGAGAGGTCCGTCGCGGACTCGATGGCCCGGTTGACGTCCCGCACGGACTCGGAGACGAGGACCGGCCGGTCCGGCGCGGCCTCGCGGGCCAGCCACTGGAGCTTCTGGGCGCGCCCGAGGGAGTAGCCGAACAGGAGCAGCGGTCGGTCGTCGTTGTCGCGGATCCAGTCGCGGATCTCCGCGTCGAGCTCCGCCTGCGCCGGGAATCGGTATCGCGGGTGCCCGTAGGTGGTCTCCATCACCAGCACGTCCGCGTCGACGCCCGTCGGGTCGAACCCCTCGAGGAACGCCCGGTCCCGGGTCGAGAAGTCGCCCGTGTAACAGTAGCGGGCGCCGTCGGCGTCCTCGATGACCGCGGCACGCGAGCCGACGACGTGGCCCGCGGGCACGAGCTCGATCCCGCGCGCCGACTCGACGTGCTCGAACGCGACCCCCGTCCGCGCCGTCGCGATGGTGGCCGTCTCCGCCGAGCAGACGACCGTCCCCGGGCTCGTCCGGAACGTGTGGTCGGCGTGGGCGTGGCTGACGACGTTGACGTCGCCGGCCGCGCTCCTGGCGTCGGCGACGATCCGCCGGTCGAGGTCGAAGTGGATGCCGTCGCGGTGGATGACGGAGCTGCGCACTGGATCCGCGTAGGAGGCCGACCGCCGAGGGTTTGTCGGTCGCGCGGTCCGATCAGAGACGCTTCTCGTACTCGTGCCGATCGAGGTCGAACCGCCCGTCGCGCTCGGTGGCGACGCGCTCGAACCCGCGGGACTCGTAGAAGCCGACCGCGACGATCCGCTCCGGCGCGAACCGGGAGTCGACGAGGTCCGTCACGGTGTCCGGTCCGAGGAACTCGTCGCAGGTCGCGTGCCAGGCCCTCCGCGCGGCCCGCTGGATGGCGTCGGCGTCGGCCGCGGTCGCCTCGCGGATCGTCGGTTCTCGGGCCACGTGCGAACCGTTTCGGGCGATCGTGAAATCGCGTTCGATCCGGAAGCCCTCGCGACCCCGCAGCCGGACCGGCGTCTCGGCCGCGCGCCGTGCGGATTTTTGTGTCGCGCCGTTCAGTCGTCGCACATGGACGATCGAACCCGCGCGCACGTTTTCGTCTCCGGCACGGTACAGGGCGTCTACTACCGCGCGAACACCCGCGACACGGCCACGGAGAAGGGCGTCGACGGCTGGGTGAGGAACCTCCCCGACGGCCGCGTGGAAGCGGTCTTCGAGGGCCCCGAGGACGCCGTCGAGGCGATGGTCGAGTGGTGCCACGATGGAAGTCCGGCCGCGCGGGTCGAGGACGTCGAGGCGGAGTTCGAGGAGCCGCAGGGTGAGGAGGGCTTCGAGATCCGGTACTGAGGGTGTTCGACGGCCGTCCACGCTCCGCTCGGGTCCGGGCTACGGTTCGATCACCAGCTTGCCGAAGAAACTGTCCTCCATCACGGCACGCTGGGCTTTCGCCGCCTCCTCGAGGTCGTACGACCGCGCGATCTCGACGTCCAGCCGACCGGTGCCCATCAGGTGCGCGACGCCGCCCAGCTGCTCCCGGAGGTCGGGCGCGTTGAACAGGATCATGAAGCGGTAGCTGACGTCCTTCGAGCGGGCGGCGCCGTCGTTCGTGAACCCGGGGTCGGGGCTGTTCTCGCCGATGCCGATCACGCGGGCGTTCTGGGCGGCGACGTCGGCGTCGAACTGGAGGTAGTCGTCGAGGCGGTGGTCGAGGATCACGTCGACGCCGCCGTCGGTGGCCTCGAGGACGGCGTCGGCCAGGTCGTCCCGGTCGTAGTCGAAGACGTGGTCGGCGCCGAGGTCGGCGACCGCGTCGTGGTACTCGGGACGCGCGGTCGTGAGCGTGCGAGCGCTCACCGCGTTCGCGAGCTGCACCGCGGCGTGGCCGACGCCGCCGGAGCCGCCGTGGACGAGACAGTCCTCCGCCGGGTCGAGGCCCGCGTGGTCGATCAGGGCGCGCCAGGCGGTGCAGGCGGCGACGCCGGCCGCGCCGGCCTCGACGAGGTCCGCGTCGTCGGGGAGGTGGACGAGGCGATCCTCCGGGACCGTCGCGTACTCGGCGTAGGCGCCCTGATGGCCGCCGTTGCCGATTCCGGTGCCCATCACGCGGTCGCCGGGCTCGAAGCCCTCGACGGACGCTCCGACGTCGGCGACCGTGCCCGAGACGTCGACGCCGGGAGTGAACGGCAGCCCGACCGGCTCGTACGAGCCGTCGCGGAAGTAGGTGTCGACGGGGTTGACGCCCGCCGCGGCCACCTCGAGGAGGAGTTCGTGGCCCTCCGGCTCGGGTCGGTCGACGTCTTCGACTGTCAGTACCTCCGGTCCGCCGTGTTCTGCGAGGCGTACGGCGCGCATGACGTGCGACACCACGTAACGGGATCACATAAGGGTGCGCGACCGTCGACCCCCGCCGCCGTCCCCGCCGTACGGTCCGCCGCCGTACGCGACGGGTGGCCGCCACCGTACGCGACGGGTGGCCGCCACCGTACGCGACGGGTGGCCGCCACCGTACGCGACGGGTGGCCGCCACCGTACGCGACGGGTGGTCGCCACCGTACGCGTCGGACAGTCTGCTATCGTCTCCATCGGACGGGCCGCCACCGTTTACGTCAGGACGGACCGCCACCGTCGACGTCGGCTGGACTGCCACCGTCTACGTCGGACGGGCCGACTTCCGCGGCGTCCGCGGCGTTTGCATCCTCGAGGTACTCCTCGAGCCACGGCGGCTCCTCGGTGTGGGCCCACGTCGCCCACTCGGCTTTCTCCCCGGCGTAGTAGGCCCGGTAGGCCGAGACGGGATCGCCGGGCCGACGGTACTCCTCGGGCATCGCCTGCGGCCGCGGCGTCGGCTCGTCGGACGGGAAGTCGAACTCGTCGGGATCGATTCGTTCGATCACCGCCCAGCTCGCGTGGTCGTCGTCTTTGTCGTAGCGTTCGACGAACTCGTCGTTGAGCGCCGCGGCGTGCTGGCGAAGTCGAAGCCAGTTCGCCCGCGACTCGGTCGCCCACCGCGTGACGGGGTGGTCGGCGTGGGTCGCCCGGTAGAGGAACGCCTCGTCGCAGCCGCCGCTCCGGGCCGCCGTACACAGCACCTGGGCGGCCTCGAGCAGCATCTTGTTCACGTGCTGGTCGCAGTGGTAGCGGGCGGCCAGCCGGGGGTCCTCGTCGAGCCAGAAGACGTTCACGACGGTAACAGGGCCGGGACCGACGAAAGCGTTCCGTCACGAGGGGGCTGTCCGTCCGGCCGACGCGGTCTCACCGACACTCCCGCCGCGGCCACCGACCCTGGCCGATCCCCGCACGTTTTTCGCTCCCGCGCCCGAATCCGGGCGCATGATCACCGGCGAACGAATGGCCGCGGTCGACGAGAACGCCGCCGCCCTCGGCGTCCCCCGCAAGCAGCTGATGGAGTCGAGCGGCGCCGCCGTCGCCCGCGCCGTCCGCGAGGTGGCCGAACCCGGTTCCGCGGTGGCGATCGTCGCCGGCCGCGGCAACAACGGCGGCGACGCCTTTGTCGCGGCCCGCTTTCTCGACGACGCCGGGGCGGCCGACGGCTACGACGTGACGACGCTGTTGCTCGGCCCCGCCGAGCGCATCGGCACCGACATCGCCCGCGAGAACTGGGCGGCCCTGGTCGACGGCGACCACGACGTCCGCGAGGCGACCGACTCCCGCGCGTTCGACCTCCCCGACTGCGACGTGATCGTCGACGCGATGCTCGGCACCGGCATCACCGGCGAGCTCCGGGAACCGGCGGCGACCGCCGCGCGAGCGATCGACGACGCCGACGCGACGGTCGTCTCGGTGGACGTTCCCTCGGGATTCGACGCGGACGAGGGAACCCACGCCGAAAACGGCGTGAGCGCGGACCGCGTCGTCACCTTCCACGACGAGAAACCGGGGCTCGCCGGGCTGGACGCCGACGTCACGGTCGCCGATATCGGGATTCCGGCCGCCGCGGAGCGATTCGTTGGCCCCGGCGACCTCGGGCTCGCGCGGCCGGCCGCGCGGACGGGACGGGCCTACGTGATCGGCGGCGGCCCCTACACCGGCGCACCCGCCCTCGCCGCCCAGGCCGCCCTCCGGTCGGGGATGGAGCTCTCGTTCGTCGCCGCGCCCGACGCCGTCGCGGGCGAGATCCAGGGCTACGCCGAGGACCTCATCGTCCAGCCCTACGAGGGCGAATACCTGACGACCGACGAGGTGGAGGCCCTCCTCGCGAACGCGGAGGGCTACGACAACGTCGTCGTCTTCGGCCCCGGGCTCGGGAGCGCCGAGGAGAGCTTGGAGGCCGCCCGGCAGTTCCTCGAGGCCTACACCGGCCCCGCGGTCGTCGACGCCGAGGCGCTCGCCGTCGTCCCCGAGGTCGACACCGAGGCCACCCTCGTCTGCACGCCCAATCGCGGCGAACTGGCGACGATGGGCGGCCCCGAGGCCGACGACCTCCGGGAGGCGACCGACGAGATCGCCTCGCTCGCGGCGGACCTCGGCCACGTCCTTCTCGCGAAGGGCGTCGACGACGTGATCTCCGACGGCGAGCGCACCCGGGTGTCGCGGGTCGGCGTTCCGGGGATGGCCGTCGGCGGCACGGGCGATCTGCTGGCCGGGATCACCGCCGGCCTGCTCGAGCACGCCGATCCCTTCGAGGCGGCCTGTGCGGCGGCGTACGCCAACGGCCGCGCGGGCGAGCGCCTCGCCGAGCGGTCGGGCGGCCCGGACGGCCTCGGGATCGCCGCGTCGGACCTGCTGTCCGAGATCCCCGACGTTCTCTGGGGTGAGGGCGATGAGTGAGGACCCCGAGCGCGAGGACGAGATCGACCCGAAGACCCTCGCGGCGGAGGCCGAACGAACCGACTCCGCCCACGAACTCACTCACACCACGGCCGACGGCGACGTCCAGATGGTCGACGTGGGCGCGAAGCCGGACGCGAAGCGACGAGCCGTCGCCGCGGGGCGGATCCGCCTGCAGCCGTCGACCGTCGGCGCCATCCGCGCCGACGAGATCGGCAAGGGCGACGTCCTCGCGACGGCCCGCGTCGGGGCGATCCAGGCCGTCAAGCACACCTGGGAGACGATCCCGATGTGTCACCAGATCCCGATCACGAACGTCGACACGGCGTTCGAACTCGGCGAGGACCGCGTCGAACTCGAGGTGACCGTCGAGACCACCGGCAAGACCGGCTGCGAGATGGAGGCGCTCGAGGGCGTGACGACCGGCCTGAACGTCGTCTGGGACATGGTGAAGGCCGTCGAGAAGGACGAGGAGGGCCAGTACCCGGAGACGCGCATCGAGGACGTGCGAGTGGTCGAGAAGCGCAAGGAATCCTCCGAGGACTGATCAGCTCTCCGAACCGCGGCCTCGTGGTTCCGGAGTCCGAACCTACTTGCCTCGCCGCGGCGAACGTCACCCACCCATGACCGACGCGGCGTCGTCGACCGGAGCCGAGGATGCCGGCCCGGAACCGGCCGCGTCCCCGGGCGACGAACGCGAGGATATCAGCCCGGAACCGGCTACGTCCTCGGCCGACGAACTCGAGGATGCCGGCCCGGAACCGGTTACGTCCTCGGCCGACGAACGCGAGACGACCCCGTCGGAGCCGGCGGACGCTTCGCCGGGTCCGGGCGGCGCCCCGGCCGGTTCGCCGGACCCGTCGCCGGAATCTGCGGTCGTCGCCGAGCCGAGCGACGCCTTCCAGGCGCTCGGCCACGAGGTGCGGATGGAGATCCTGGAGGCGATGCTCGAGCGCGTCGACGGGGAGGGCCAGGATCGCGCCTCGTTCTCCGAACTGTTCGAGGCCTCCTCGCCGGAAACCTCGGCCGGCTTCGCCTACCACCTCGACGAGCTCGTCGGCCCGTACCTCCGGAAGACCGACGACGGCTACGCGTTCACCTACGCCGGCGAGAAGATCGCCCGCGCCGTCGCGGCGGGCGCCTACACGCGGCGGGCGTCCAGCCCGTCGATCGGGATCGACGATCCGTGCCCGTTCTGCGGGGCCGACGGGCTCCGGGCGGCCGCCGCCGACAACGTGGTCTCGATCGGCTGCGGCGACTGCGAACGGACGCTGCTCAGGATGGGCTTCCCGCCGACCGGGTTCGAGGCCCACAGCGACCGGCTGCCGGAGGCGTTCGACCGCCACCACCGACACCGGATCTCGCTCCTGCGCGACGGCGTCTGTCCGGAGTGCGCCGGCGCCGTCGACGGCCGACTCGACGATCCGACCGCCGCCGTCGCCGACGACCTCCCCGAGGAACTCGACGATCACGTCCAGGCCGCGTTCGACTGCCGGGAATGCGGCTACGACCTCTGGTGTCCGGTGACCCTCGCCGTCTTGGAGCACCCGGACGTCGTCGCGTTCTACCGCGACCACGACCGCGAGGTCCGCGACCGCCCGATCTGGAACGTCGGTCGCGAGTGGACCGAGACGGTTCTGACCCGCGAGCCGGCGGCGGTCCGCGTCGCCGTCGAACTGGACGCGGAGATCCTGGAACTGTACGTCGACGGGGCCGCGTCCGTGGTCGGGTCTCGACGGGTCGACGCCGAGTAGCGGGCGTGGAGTCCGTCCGTCAGGACGCCGCCCCGCCCAGCGTCGCGGCGATCTCGTCGGTCGACCGCGGATCGATCGTCGGCCCCGGACCGATCGTCCAGCACTCGAACGCCGCGGGCTCCGGTTCGGTCTCCTCGCCGCTCGTCAGGGCGCCGAGGGCCAGTTCGACGCCGCCGTCGAGCGTCGCCGCGGCCGCGTCTCGCTCGGCCAGTTCCGCCTCGACGTAGCCGCGCAGCCCGGAGGAGCCGTTGCCGATCGCCGTCGCGCGCCACCCGTACGGCGTCCCGCTCGGATCCACCTCGAAGAGGCGGAACCGCTTCTCGACGTCGTTCGCAGACGGTTCTCCGACCCCGCTCGCGGCGGCGTCCGCGCCGGCCACCAGCAGCGCGGCGCCGTACGGTCGCGCGCCGCCGGTCTGGGTGCGCTCCTGGACCTCGTCGGCGAGGGCGGTCGTCAACGATTCGGCGGGCATCGGCTCGTCGTAGCGCAGCCGGTGACGCTGGCTCGCGACGCGGGCCTCCTCGACCAGTCGCCGGGCGTCGGCGGCGTGGCCGGCGGAGGCGACCGCGAGATGGTCGTCGACGCGATGGACCTTCGAGACGCTCTCCGGTTCGAGCAGCGGCGACCCGAGACGCTTGCGCGCCGCGAGGACGACCCCGCCGTCCGTCCGCACGCCGACCGCGGGCGAGCCCCGCTCGACGGCCTCGCGGGCGTACTCGACCTGATAGAGTCGGCCGTCCGGTGAGAATATGGTGTGCCCGCGGTCGTAGGCCTGCTGGCGGGCGCCGCCGTCCATCTCAGGCCACCTCCTCGTCGGTCGCGCCGGCGGCGTCGCCCGCGACCGCCTCGAGCGCTCGCGCGCCGAGCTCGTCGCAGGTCTCGATCGCGGTTCCGTCCTCGGTGATCGTCGCCAGCGTCATCCCGTCGCCGCTGGCCGCGTCCCGCTCGGCCGCTCCCGCGAGGGCCTCCGCGGCGACCGATCGCAGCGCGTCGAGATCCAGACCGGGTTCGTAGGACCGTTCGAGCGCCCCGTACGCGAGTTGCATCCCGCTCCCTCCCGCGGCGTACTCGGTCGCCATCACGCCTCCGGCGGGATCGATCTCGTACACCGCGGGCTCGTCGTCCAGTCCCCCGAGCAGGAGCCACAGGGAGGGGAACCGGCCGGAACGAGTCCGCTCCGCGGCGACGGACGCGAGCGTCCCCGCCGCGGGCGGTCGATCGTGGCGGAGTTCGTACAGCCGCCGCTGGGCGCGGAGGGTCCGGACGAACCCCTGCGCGTCGCCGACGCCGCCGGAGAACGCGACCGCGGCCCCGTCGCCGACCGGCTCGACCTTCCGCATCGACCGGTTCGTCACGAATCGCCCGGCGAGGCTCGCGCGAGCGTCGGCGGCCAGGACGACGCCGTCGGCGCCGGCGAGGCCGACCGTCGTCGTCCCGGTCGTGAGACCGCGGGTGCCCCCCGCCGATTCCTCGCTCGTGCGCGTTCGATCCCTCGGGTTCGGTATCGGATCCATGCACGATCGGTCGGCGCGCCCGCCGTTAACTGTTAGCTAAAATATATTTTAGCGGGGGTCGGGAACCAACGTCCGACGGCTGGTGCGAGATCGTCGAGGGCGTCCTTCGCCGCGACGGTCGCTGCGCACGGTGTGCGACGATCGAGACGGGGCCGCGACCGGTCGCGATACCAGAATCCGAAATTGAACCGGGAGATCGGTACGAGGATCCGAACGGACGTTACAGGTCCATCCCGCCGTTGACGTCGATGATCTCGCCCGTGATGTACGACGATTCCCGCCCCGAGAGGAACGTGACGACGGCGGCGACGTCTTCGACCTCGGCGAGGCGCTCCAGCGGGACGCCGGAGACGATCCGATCGAGCACCTTGTCGGGGACCGTCTCGATCATGTCGGTGCGGGTGTACCCGGGGGCGACGACGTTGGCCGTCGAACCCGAGCGCGCGAGCTCGAGGGCGATCGACCGGGTGAACCCGAACATGCCGCTCTTGGCCGCGGCGTAGTTCGCCTGGCCGAAGTTGCCCTGCTTGCCGACCACGCTCGAGATGTTGATGAGTCGACCCTCGTCGGATTCCCAGATGTCGTCGTAGAAGGTTTGACTGCAGTTGAACATCCCGCCGAGGTTGACGTCGATCACGCGATCCCACTCTGCGCGACTCATCTCGACGAACTGCGTGTCGGCCGTGATTCCCGCGTTGTTCACGAGGACGTCGACCGGTCCGAACGCCTCGTGGCAGACCTCGCGCATCCGCTCGACCTGCTCGCGGTCGGTGACGTCCGCCTCGGCCGTGATCGCGCGCCCCCCGGCGTCCTCGACGGCTTCTACGGCCTCGTGGGCGTCGCCCTCGGAGGTGCGGTAGTTGATGACCACGTTGGCGCCCTCCTCGCCCAGGCGCTCGGCGATCCCGCGGCCGATCCCTCGAGCCGATCCCGTGACGACGCACGTACGCCCGTCCATGGACATGATAAGCGAACGTTACACGGCCGGTGGTAAATAAGGTGCCCAACCGCCGCCCTCGGTGACGGCCGACGGTTATCTGCGAGGTCGCCGATCCGGCGGACCGGACGGCGATCGACGGCGCCGGTGCGTCGGCGAACCGGACGCATATCCACCCGTTACTGACGGGTAGGGGACGGGTGCGGACGACCGTCGAGGAAACGGTGCGGGCGTGTCGTCGGAGAGCCCGTCGCCAGGGGCCGACCCGGGCGTGTCGTCGGAGAGCCCGTCGCCTAGGGAACGGATCGGGCGTGTCGCCGGAGAAGCGGTGCGGGCGCGTCGTCGAGAAAACGTTTCGAGAAACGCCCGGGGGACCGAGGGCGTTCGTCGTCGCGCATCGAGCCGACGGTCGCTATCGATCGGCGACCTGTTCGATCCAGTCTTCGATCCGGCTCTCGGCGATGCCGGTCCGCTCGGCGAGCGCTTCGGCGTCGGCGGCCGCGAGCTGGTCGAAGCGTCGGATGCCGGCCTCGTGAAGGTCCTCGGCGTAGGCCCGGCCGACCCCGCTCAGGTCCGTGAGGTCGTCCTCGTCGTCGCCGAGGTCTTCCTCGACGAGCTCGTCGGCGACGTCCTCGTCGACGGTCAGTTCGCCCGGTTCGGCCGGCTCTTCCTGGACGTCGTCGTCGGACCGCTCGACGATCTCCGACTCGGACGGATCGTCGCCCAGACTGTCCGTCGCGGCGTCGAGTTCGGCGTCGGACTCCGCGGCCTCGCCGGCCGTCTCGTCGTCGCCGATCGACCCGGAGTCGACCTCGACCGCCGATCCACCGTCGGTGAGGTCCTCGGCGCCGGTCTCGTCGGCGACGGCATCCTCCGCGAGGGCTGCGTCGGCCTCGGCCGGTTCCGGCTCCTCGGGCTCGGCCGACACCTCGCCGTTGGAACGCTGTTCGAACCACTCGGAGACGTCGGGCCAGAGTTCGGCGTGGCTCCGCGAGGAGACGGACATCCCGATGTGGCCGGTGGCGAACTCCATCACCGTGGTGTCCTCGCTCGCGACCTTCTCGTTGAACGGCTTCGAGGCCGCCGGCGGGATGAGGTGGTCGTACTCGGCGACGATGTTGAGGACGGGCATGTCGATGTTCTCGAGGTCGACGTGCGTGCCGTCGAGGTAGAGCTCGTTCTCGTAGAGCTTGTTCCCCTGGTAGATGTCGCGGATGAACTGCTCGTAGGTCTTGCCGGCGACGTCGATGCCGTCCGAGAGCCACGCTTCCATGCGCGCGAAGTTCTCGACGAAGTCCTCGTCCTCCACGTTGTCGTAGAATCGGACGTACTTCGTCACGTTGTTCGCCACGGGATCCATCAGGGCGAAGCCGACGTCGAGAAAGCCGGCCGGGACGTTGTCGAACGTCTCGGTGACCGTCTCGGGGTCGTAGAACTCGTCGCCGCCCCAGAGCTCGAGGACGCCGCCCGTGTCGTCGAAACAGAGGCCGGCGGCCATCAGTCCGAGGTTCCGGACCTTCTCGGGGAACAGCGAGGCGTACATGACCGACATCGTGCCGCCCATGCAGTAGCCGAGGATGTTGATGGAGTCCTGGCCGGAGCGCTCCCGGACGACGTCGACGCAGTTGTCGATGTACCGCGAGACGTAGTCGTCGAGCGTGAGCGACCGGTCGAGCTCGGACGGCTCGTTCCAGTCGATCATGTAGACGTCGAAGCCCTCCTCGAGCAGCGTCTTGATCACCGATCGATCCGGCTGCAGGTCCAGAATGTACGGCTTGTTGATCAGCGCGTACGTGACCAGGATCGGGACGTCGTGTTGTTCGTCGGTTCGGGGCTCGTAGTGGAGGAGCTCGAGTTTGTTCTCCTCGTAGACGACCTCGCTGGGCGTCTGGCCCACCTCGACCTCGTTCAGCGTCTCCGCTCGGTCCGGCGCGACGCCCGACTTCTCGGCGAACTCGGCGGCCCCCTCCCACGTCCGACGCTGCACGTCCAGCGCGAGCGCGAAGGGATTTTTCATGATCATTCTTCCTCGAGGTGTTCGAGGACGCGCTCGAGCTTCGTCTCGACGGCGTGCTGGCGTCGCTCGAGTTCGACGAGGCGGTCGCCGACCTCGACGACGTCCGAGTGGGTCGGCATGCTCAGGGTGTGGAGCGTCTCTTCTGCGGCCTCGTCGGCTCGTTGCTGGAGCTCTAACACGTCGCCGACGGTCTCGCCCGTGAGCCGGGCGAAGGCCGTCGTCGACATGACCTCCTTGAACGCCTCGTTGGCCGTGTTCAGCCAGATGTCGCGGAACTCCTCGAACTCGACGTCCTCGCCCTCGGCGACGTCGTTCAGCCGCTCGACCATCTGGTTCGAGGCCGTCATCCAGGCCTCGTAGGCGCGGGCGTAGCCCTCGACGCCGTCGGCGATCTCGTCCTCGCCGGTGGCTTCCTCGACCGCCTCGGACCAGCTCTCGACGAACTGGGCCTGCGCTTCCATGTTCTGTTCGACCGCGTCCATGAACTGTTCGTTCCACTGCTCGACGAACGCGTTCCAGTTCTGGCTCTCCGTTGGGGTATCTGACATGATCAAAAATTGGGTGCGATTACGGGAAAACCTGTCGCTCAGGCCGAGATGTCGATCTCTTCGGCGCTCTCTTCGACGCGGGCGGCGAACTCGTCGACGTTGCGTTCGACCTGCTCGTGAGCGTCGAGGTAGGCGTCGAACGAGGAGTCGACGACCTCGGCGTAGTTGGCGGCGAACTCGTCGAAGGCGGCGCCGGATTCCTCGATGGACTCGGCGAGCGCCTCCAGCGACTGGTGCTGGACCTCGGTGGCGGCGTCGAACTGTTCGTCGACGAACGTCCGAAGCTCGGCGAAGTCGACCGAATCTTCGGGGGCGTTGGCCTCCATCGCGTCGAAGGTGGCGTGGATCGCGTTGCGGGCGAGGGTCACGTTGCCCTCGACCATCGACTCCGACGCCTCGACGGCGTCGACGGCGGCCTCGAACGAGGCCCGCTGGGCTTCGATCGCGTCGTGGGTGAGCGACTGGCTCTGCTGGATAGCGGTGCGCTGTGCGTCGAACATCTGGGTGATGGGGTTCTGTGTCATGGGTGTGTGTTGGGTGTCGGGTGTTCGCTTAGCTGTCGTCTCGATCCCGCTTGACGGGGACGACGATGGTCTGGACGATGTCGCCCTCCTCGATGTCGAGGGCCTCCCGCTCGGCGTCGGGAATGCTGATCCGGCCGCCGCTCTGGACGCGGGCCTTGAAGGTCGCCGTGCCCAGACTCATCGGTCCCACGCCCGAATCGAACGCGTTCGCGGGGGACGCCTGCATCATCCGCTTCAGCATCTCCTGCTGGGACTCGGCGACTTGTTCCCCGGCTTCCTGCATCTGCTTCGTGAACATCGCGGGCGGGAACCAGGGTGACTGGCCGGATTCGTCCGTCATCACTACCTGGTATGTGGGCACCACAGATAAGCGTTTCCGTTCTATACCATCTGATACCATTCAATGGTATGGTAGTCATAGGGCGGGGTTCGACGGTTTCGAACGGTCCCCCCTTCGTACGGCTTGCCGTCGAGTACGATGCGGACGAACGGCTCTCCGCAGTCGGTCGCCGTCCGCACAGTCGGTCGCCGTCCCCAAACCGAGCCGGATCCCGATCGGTGGTAGACCTGTGACTGATCGACGCGACTCGAGAACTGGACTACGTGCCCTGGGAAATAATTTTGCCTTCGTGGGCGTAGTTTCGGGCGGAGCGTCCGAAATCCGAACCGGGGAGCGTCCGAAATCCGAACCACCGAAGCCTCCGTGGGAGGTTCCGGGCGGAGTACGGCGGACGTAGACGGGTTCCGGAACGTAGACGGGTTCCGTCGAGTTTCGAGCGCCCGCGCGAGCGCTCGACGTTTCCGTTCGGAAACAGTGTTTCGGAAGCACAACCTTCCATTACCATCGTTTCGTCGAGGAAACGTTTCGTTTCACGAGCCGAAGAACTGATAACCGCGACCTCCCAAGGCCAACTACATGACGCAGCAACCCGCCGGGGGGACCAATCTCAGGACCGTGACGAACGCGTGGGCGTCGATGGCCAGCAGTTTCCTGCACGGTGCGACCGCCGCCAACCGGGCGGCCGTCTCCGCGATGTTCGCTCCCGTCGACGCCGCCTCGTGCGAGGAGGAGGCCCGGGCTCCGGCGATCCCGTCGCTCGAGTACTCCCGCGGCGACTGGGAGTTCGACCGCAGCGGCGACGACGCAGCCGACCTCGAGGTCGGTGACGCCGTCACGTTCGAGAAGACGATCACGGACGAAGACGTCCGCCTGTTCGCCAGCGTGAGCGGCGACACGAACCGGCTGCACCTGGACGAGGAGTTCGCCAGCGGGACGCGGTTCGGCGGGCGGATCGCCCACGGGACGCTCGTCTCGGGACTCATCAGCGCGGCCCTCGCCCGACTGCCGGGCGTGACCGTCTACCTCTCACAGGACCTCCAGTTCCGGGCGCCGGTCGCCATCGGCGATCGCGTCTCCGCCCGCGTCGAGATCGTCGAAGACCTCGGCGACGGCCAGTTCCGCCTCGAGACGGTTATTCGCGACGAGGACGACGACGCCATCGTCGTCGACGGCGAGGCCGTCGTGCTCGTCGATCGAATGCCCGACGCGTAACGATCGTCGCCACTGGCCGGGGGTCCAGTGGGCCTAAGTAGTTGCTCGCGGAAGCGCCACCCATGACGCTGTTCGGCACGGCGGGCATCCGCGGGCCCGTCGGCGACCGGGTGACGCCGTCGCTCGCGCTGGCGGTCGGACAGGCCGCCGGCGAGCCCGGCGCTTCGTTCGTCGTCGGCATCGACGGTCGAGAGACGAGTCAGGCCCTCGCCGCGGCGGCGACGGCGGGCCTCGCGAGCGCCGGGGCGAACGTCCGCCGGGTCGGGCGGGTACCGACCCCCGCGCTGGCCCACGCCTCGCGGGGTCGGCGCGGGCTCATGATCACGGCGAGTCACAATCCGCCGACCGATAACGGCATCAAACTGTTCGTCGACGGGGTCGAGTACGACCGCGCCGCCGAGCGAGCGGTCGAGGCCGGCGTCGAAGAACCCGCGCTCGCCGACTGGGATCGGTGGGGCGTCGTCGACCGGGAGACCGTCCTCTCGCGGTACCGTCGGGCGGTCGAGACGTACGTTCGCGAGGCGTTCCGCGACGCCCCGCGGGACGCGGGGAGCGACCGAACGCCGGACCCCGACCGTCCGCTCGCGGGGCTCTCGATCGCGGTCGACTGCGGCACGGGCGTCGGCGGCCTCGCGACGCCGCAGGTGCTCGACCGACTCGGAGCGGACGTCGTCGCGCTCAACGCGAACGTCGACGGCCACTTCCCGGCGCGCGAGAGCAAGCCGACGCCGGAGACGCTCACCGACCTGTCGCGCTTTCTCGAGACCGGATCGTACGATCTCGGGCTGGCCCAGGACGGGGACGCCGACCGGCTCGTCGCGCTCGGCCCGAACGGCGAGCCGGTCCACGAGGACACCGTCCTGGCGGTGGTCGCAGAGCGCTACGTCCGAACCGCGACCGTCGACGACCCCGTCGTGGTGACGACGCCCAACGCGTCCGCGCGGATCGACGAGCGCGTCCGCGCGGCCGGCGGCCGCGTCGAGCGGGTTCGCCTGGGGGCGCTCCACGAAGGGATGTCGCGCGTGCGAAACGGGGCGGGTCAGGAGACGGCGGTGGTCTTCGCGGCCGAACCGTGGAAGCACGTCCACCCCGCGTTCGGCGGCTGGATCGACGGCGTCGCGAGCGCGGCGGTCGTCGCCGCGCTCGTCGCCCGGGCCGGCGACGTCGAGACGCTGCGCGAGCCCGTCACCGAACGACCGTACCGCAAGGTGAGCGTCCCCTGCCCCGACGACGCGAAGGTGGGGTCGATGGATCACCTCGAGACCGCGCTCCCCGATCGCTTCGACGACGTGTCGGTCGATACCGATTACGGGATCCGCCTCGAGTTCCCCGACGCCTCGTGGCTCCTCGTCCGCCCGAGCGGGACGGAGCCGTACGTCAGGCTGTACGCCGAGAGCGACGACGTCGAGGCGCTCGTTTCGGAGGCTCGCGGCGAGATCGAAGCGGCCGTCGACGCGGCGTCCTGACCGCCCCCTCGAGCGTTGCCGTGCGCCCGACCGTGAGTCGCCGGAACCCGTGAGCCGTCGGAACCCGCGAGTCGTCGGAACCCGTGAGTCGTCGAACCCAGTGAGTCGTCGGAACCCGTGCGTCGTCGAACCCAGTGAGTCGTCGGAACCCGCGAGTCGTCGAACCCAGTGAGTCGTCGGAACCCGTGAGTCGTCGAACCCAGTGAGTCGTCGGAACGGCCGTTCGTCCGACGTCGGCGCGCGGATTCAAGTGCGCCGCGAGCGTCGCCGTGGACATGCGCCTCGACGACGTGCGCGTCATCGACCTCACCCGCCTCTTGCCGGGACCGTACGCGACGCGGCTGCTCGCCGACCTCGGCGCGGACGTGATCCGGGTCGAACCGCCGGACACCGTCGATTACGCTCGATTTCTGCCGCCGACGACCGACGACGGCCACGGCGCCCTGTTCGCCGCGCTGAACCGCGGCAAACGGAGCGTCGCCCTCGACCTCACCGACGACGACGGCCGCGCGGCGTTCGATCGCTTGCTGGACGACGCCGACGTGCTGATCGAGGGATTTCGTCCCGGCGTCGTCGACCGCCTCGGCGTGGATCCCGAGACCGTCCGCGCCGAGCACCCGTCGCTCGTCTACTGTTCGCTCAGCGCGTACGGCCAGGACGGGCCTTACCGGGACCGTGCCGGCCACGACCTCAACTACGTCGGTCTCGCCGGGTTGCTCGAGATGACCCGGCGCGACGCGGACGAGGCGCCCAGGATTCCCGGCTACCCCGTCGCCGACGTCGCGAGCGGCGCGATGGCGGCGTTCGCGATCGTCTCCGGACTCTGCTCCCGCGAGCTCGGGGACGGTACCGGAACGTTCGTCGACCTCTCGATGCTCGAGACCCTGCTCTCCTTCTCGCTGCCCGTGACCGCACCCGCCGCCGCCGGAGCCGATCCTCGTCCGGGCGCGACGCCGCTCACCGGCGGACTTCCGTGGTACGACGTCTACGAGGCGGCGGACGGTCGGTACGTGACGTTCGCCGCGCTGGAGCCGCGCTTCTGGCGGGCGTTCTGCGACGCGGTCGATCGGCCGGACCTTCGGGACGCCCACGCCGCGGTGGGGACGGTCGACGAGGCGGAGCGAGCGGCACTGGGCGAGGAGCTGGCGGCGATCTTCGCGAGTCGAACCCGCGAGGAGTGGGTCGCGCTCGGGGATCCCGAGGTGCCCGTCGAGCCGGTGCTCACTCCCGCCGAAGCGCTCGACCACCCGCAGGTGAGCGCGCGCGACGCGCTCGTCGGGGCGGGGTGGCCGGATTCGGCCGTCGGCGCGAACGGCCGCGACTCCGCGGCGGCGGACGACGTTCCCGGCCACGGCGAGCACACCGTCGAGGTTCTCGACGCGGTCGGTCTCGATCCGGCCGAGATCGATACGCTCGTCGAGGACTGAGCGCTCCGCGAGGTATCCGACTTCGACGCGACTCGATGGGCATCCGAGCCTACCGTCGATACGCTACGATGGGGGCCCGACCCTGACCTCGATGCGGGTCGATGGGGATCCGAGCCCGATCTCGTCGCGCTACGATGGGGATCCGATCGGACGTCGATGGGCTTCGATGAGCATCGGACTCCGACCTCGACGAGACTCGATGGGGGGCGCTTTTCCGACGGCTACTTGCCCCTTCTCGTCGAACCGCGGCCCATGGACGACCTCATCGAGGCGGCCCGCGAGATCCAGTCCGCCGCGCACGTCCCGTACTCCGGGTACCGCGTCGGCGCCGCGCTCGAGGTCGCCGACGGCTCGGTCTACGTCGGCTGCAACCTCGAGAACGCGAACTACAGCAACAGCCTCCACGCGGAGGAGGTGGCGATCTCGAAGGCCGTGACGGCGGGCCAGCGCGACTTCGTCCGGATCGCCGTGAGCTCGAACCGACGGGACGGCGTGACTCCCTGCGGGATGTGCCGCCAGACCCTGGCCGAATTCTGCGACGACGATCTCGTCGTCGTCTGCGACGAGGGGGACGGAGAACCACCGACGGAGTACACGCTCGGCGAGCTGTTGCCGAGGCCGATCGACCGGGAGATGCTGGAGTGACGGGTCGAGCGCCCGTCGGCCCGGTCAGCCCCCGTCGGTGAGCGCTCGCGCGAGTATCGTCCGGTGGCACCGCTTTTTCGCCGTGTTCTCGTAGCAGACGAGCGCCAGCGTCTCGCCGTCGGCGAGGCGCGCCGAGAGCGCGTCGGCGGCCCCGCGAGCGGCCGCCGATTCCGCGAGGTACGTTCGGTACCGGTCGCCGAAGTCGACCCGCTCCCAGGCGGCGTTGTGGGCCTCCTCGTCGCAGATTCCCCGACGCTTCAGGTCCTCCTTCGCGCGTTTGGTCTCCTCGAGGAGTCCCGTCGGCGGGCCGAGCGCCGGCACGTTCTCGTCGACGACCCCGTGGAACCAGGCCGTCGGCGTACGCACGACGCCGACGCGCGTCGCGTCCTCGGGCAGGTCGGCCAGGCCGTGCTGGAGCGCGGCCACGTACGTGTCGTGGAGCGTTCCGCCCATCACCGTCCCTTTGGCCGGGGCAGGTATATACCACTGGCCCGAGAACCGTCCCGCCTAATGACCGGTGACCGAGACGAACCACGGGCGAACAGCGAGGATCCGAACGCCGACGTCCAGTACCACCTCGAGGTCGGCCCCGGCGACGTCGCCGACGCCGTCCTCCTCCCGGGGAACCCGGAACGGGTCGACAAGGTCGTCGACTGCTGGGACGAGGGCGAGGAGGTGGCTCACCACCGCGAGTACCGGACCGCCACCGGCACCTACGAGGGGACGCCGCTGTCGGTCACCTCGACGGGGATCGGGAGCCCGTCCGCGGCGATCGCCGTGGAGGAACTCGCGCGCGTGGGTGCGAACACCTTCATCCGCGTCGGCTCGTGCGGGGCGATCGATCCGGCGGTCTCCGTGGGCGACCTGATCATCACGACCGGGGGCGTCCGCCAGGAGGGGACCAGCGACGAGTACGTCCGCGAGGAGTATCCCGCCGTGGCGGATTACGAGGTCGTCTCGGCGCTCGTGGCGGCCGCGGAGCGACTCGGCTACGACTATCACACGGGTCTCACGGCGAGCACGGATTCGTTCTACGCCGGCCAGGGTCGGCCCGGCTTCGAAGGCTTCGAGGCCGCCGGTGCGGACGAACTGGTCGACACCCTCGCCGCGGCCAACGTGGTCAACTTCGAGATGGAAGCGAGCGCGATCCTCACGCTCGCGAACGTCTACGGCCTCCGCGCCGGGGCCGTCTGTACCGTCTACGCGGATCGCCACGGCGGCGAGTTCGCGGTGACCGGCGAGTCCAGGGCGGCCGAAACCGCCTCGCTGGCCGCGCACCTGCTCGCCCGAATGGACGAGGCGAAACGCGACGCCGGCGTCGACCGCTGGCACGCCGGGTTGTCGATCTGATCGACTCCTCGACCGGCCCGACCGGTCAGTCCCGGATCTTCACGATCCCTTCGTCGAACACCTGCCGGTTCGGGATCACGTACTCCTCGGAGTCGCTCTCGATGGTGGTGACGAAGAGGTCGACCTCCTGGACGATCCCCGACCGGTCGCCGATGCGGACCCGGTCGCCGATCCCGTACGGCTGGTTCAACAGCAGGTAGATGCCGACCGCGCTCGAGACGAGAAAGTCCTTGAACGCGAACGTGCCGACGATGACGAGGCCGGCGGCGTAGACCGTGAGCAGGATCATCAGCGCCAGGACCTGGACGCCGACCTGGGCGAGCGCGATGAGGATGACGACGTACAGCAGCGAGTACTTGACGACCTTCGGGATCAGCGACGCCTCAGGCAGCTTGACGCTGCGGAGGTACTCGCTGACGACGAGCTCGGCCTTGTCGGCGACGATAAATCCGACGACGAGGACGAGGATCGCGATGAACACCTGCGGGAGAAAGAGCGTGACGTCGGCCCAGAACTGATCGGTGTCGAGCAGCTGGGCGATGTGGATCGCGGTGAGCGCGGCGATGCCGTAGACGAACCACGAGCTGAGACGGGCGACGATCTGCACCGTCGACGTCCCCAGGCTCTGGGCGCTGCGCTCGAACGGCGTCCCCTCCACCGCGTCGGGGACGCCCGCGGCGGTCAGCAGCTCCTTGTTCAGCTTGCCCACCAGGTAGCCGATGACGATCCCCAGCGCGAGCACCGCGGTCGCGATGACGGCCGGCTCCTCGACCAGCGCCTGCCACTCGACCATCTCAGTACTCCTCCGGGTCGACCTCCAGGATCAGTTCGCCGGCCTTGAACGCGCGCACGAGGCCGTCGCTCTCGGAGAGGACGACCGCGATCGCGTTCGTGTCCCGGGTGATCGCCCCGGCGGCCATGTGACGCGCGCCGAGCCCCTTCGGGATGTCGACGCCCTCCGCGGAGGGCTCGAGGTAGCGGTACGCGGAGACGATCTTCCCCGAGTCCGAGATGACGAACGCGCCGTCCAGCCGCGAGAACTCCTTCAGCATCACGGTGACGATCGGGTCGCCGACGTGAACGTGGGACTTCTCGAACGGGTTGTACGACAGCGGCCGGGACTTGTTCATCACCTTCCCCGCGTCGCCGACGACGAACAGCGCGCCGACGGGTTTACCCTTCTGGCCTTTCTTCCCGAGATTGATCGCCACCTCGAGCACCGCCTTGATCACGTCCGGGTCCGCGCGCGCCTTCGAGAACAGGCTGTAGATGCCGAGCTGATCGTCCGCGTCGGCTCGCACCCGCGACACCGAGTCGATGCTGTCCCCGAAGACGCTGGTCGCGCAGGCCAGGACGTCGCCGTCTTCGATCAGCCCCTGCTCCAGCGCGCCCTCGAGGCCGAACCGCACCCGCTCTGTCACGTCGTCGAAGTCGATCGGCAGCTCGACGAACGCGTCGGCGCCGACGGTGTTCTCCGTGCCGACGACGACGACGTCCAGACCGTCCTCCCCGTCCGCTCCGAGGTCCTCGAACCGTTCGTGGTAGGACCCGCTCGGCGAGAAGAGGACGACCGCGTCGACGTTCGCGTAGATGTCTCCGAACACGTCGTCTAACCCGGCCATTGATAGTCTAACAAGCTGGTCCCGTTTGAATAAACGTTTGGGAGCGTGTCTGACGCTTGTCTTTCGATTTCCGGCGTCGCCGTGGTACGTCGAAACCGACCGCTCCATCCGGTCGACGGTCGACTCGGTGGTGCTGTCGACATCGTGATCGACGCTCGCGCGTTCGGGGCGCGTCGAAACGAGCGCGACGACCATCGCGGCCGCTATCGATCGTGACTTCCAAAAAATGGAACCGCGAACGGGTCGGAGGTCGCCCTCCGATGGTTCGACTACTCAGTTAGTCCTGCCGGCGCAGGGCCAGCATGGCGGCGCTGAGCAGCGCGACGAGGGCGACGGCGACGCCGAAGCCGGGCTGGCCATCGTCGTCATCGTCGTC
>SKPV01000169.1 GCA_007119345.1 Halovivax sp. | reverse complement strand
TCCGGCGTCTCGTCGATCGGCGGCACGCCCGCGATCGTCACCGTCTCCCCGACAATATACGAGGACGCCGGACTCGCGAGGAACTGCGCCAGATCCGCCACCTCTTCGCTCGTCCCGATCTGGCGCTCCACGTCGTCTCGATCGATCTCGTCGGCGGTGACGCCCATCTGACTCTCCACGCCGGGCGTCGCCACGAAGCCGGGCGCGATGCAGTTGACCCGGATGTCGTCGCTCGCCCACTCGTAGGCCAGCGTCGAGGTCAGGTTGATGACCGCCGCCTTCGCCGCCCCGTAGTGGCTCATGTACGGCGAGCCGCGCTGGCCGGCAACGCTGGCGAGGTTGATGACGGTCCCGCCACCGTCGGCCTTCATGCGCTCGCCGGCGACCTGCGTGCAGTGGTAGGTGCCGGTGAGGTTGATGTCGACGATGGTTCCCCAGCCGTTCGGCGAGATGTCGTCGAACGACGCCATGAACGACGCCCCGGCGTTGTTCACCAGGCAGTCGACGCGTCCGAACTCCTCGACGGTGGCGTCAACGAGCGCCTCGACGGCGTCGCGGTCGGTGACGTCGCACTCGACGGCGAGCGCCGAGCCCGGCCGGTCGCTCTCCGCGATGCCCTCCGCCACGGGATCGACGTTGCCCTGCTCGCGCGAACAGATGACCACGTCGGCGCCCTCGGCGGCGAAGGTTTCGGCGATCGCCCGTCCGATGCCGCTGGAGGCGCCCGTCACGATCGCGGTTTGCCCGTCGATCGAAAATCGTTCGTTCACCACGTCAATCCCTCCTTACGGTCGCTGCGTTCGTCTCGACTAACATTACCGAATGCGGATTCTTCCCCCACCAGCATAATTATTGTCCACCGCGGATACGTTCGGACGATCGATGACCGCAGACGACGAGCGCGCGGACCGTGACGACGGGTCGGGCACCGAACGGGCGGACGCCGGAGCCGGGATCGCCGAGCGCTGGGACGCGATCTTCTGGGACGTCGGCGGCGTCATTCTCGACGTCGAGTCCGTCCAGGCGGGCCACCGCCGGTTCGTCGACCGACTCGTCGACGAGCGCGACCTCGACGTCGACCCCGACGAGGCCCTCGACACCTGGCGGACGACCGTCGGCGAGCACTTCCGCGAGCGCGAGGGGACGGTGTTCACGCCCGCACGCGAGGGGTACGCGAAGGCGGTCGAAGCGATCGTCGGCGAACCCCTCCCGGAAGAAACGTGGCGACCTCCGTTTCGCGAGACTATCGCCGAAACCCTGGAGACGAACCCGGGCGCCGTCGAGGCGATCGACGCGCTCGCCGAAACGGACGTCCACCTCGGCGTTCTCAGCGACGCCGACCGGGACGAACTGCTGTTCATCCTCGAGGCGTTCGGCGTCCGCGAGCGCTTCGACTCGCTGACCATCTCGGAGGACGTCGGGCGAACGAAGCCCGACCCGGCGATGTTCGAGGCCGCCCTCCAGGCCGCGGGCCCGGACGCCGATCCGGAGCGCTGTGTCATGATCGGTGATCGGTACCGCCACGACATGGCCGGCGCCAGCGAGTTCGGGATGACGACCGTCGCCCACGGGGCCGAAGACGGCGAGGCCGTGGACCACTGCATCGAGGACGACCTGACGGAACTACTCGAGATCCTCCGCGGCGCGCGGGACTGACGGACTCGCACCCTTCGGACTCCACGATGTCTACCGAGAACCGCTTACTCGGACACAACGCCGAACGAATTCAACAAACAATGCCCACAATCTTACCAGCGGTAGATACATTGGGGCGGTGGCCGTAGGGCCGCGTAGATGACAGACGCAGACGAGGAGTACTTCCGGCGGCTCGTCGACGAGGACGCCCTCTACGCGCACCTCGCGAGCGAGCTGGGCGAGCCGGAGACCTACGAGGTCCGACGCCACCGGGAGGGCCACTCCAACGAGACGCTGTTCGTCACCTGGGGCGATCGCGAGCTGGTGCTCCGCCGACCGCCGCCGGGCGAGACCGCCGACAAGGCCCACGACGTCCTGCGGGAGTACCGCGTCGTCGACGCTCTCCAGGGGACCGACGTTCCCGTCCCGCCGACGGTGCTCGCCTGCGACGACCACGACGTCATCGGGAGCGACTTCTACCTCATGGAGCGCGTCGAGGGCCACGTCCTCCGGGAGGACGAACCGGACGCATTCGCTACCCCGGATCGCCGCCGCGCGATCGGCGAGGAGCTCGTCGACACGCTCGTCGAGATCCACGCGACCGATTACGAGGCCGTCGGCCTCGGCGAGTTCGGCTACCCCGAGGGCTTCACCGAGCGCCAGGTGCGACGCTGGAGCGAGCAGCTCACCTGGGCGTTCGACGTCACCACCGACGAGCGCGAGATCCCGGAACTCTACGAGATTACCGGCTGGCTGGCGGACAACGTCCCCGACGACCACCCGCACACGCTCGTCCACGGGGACTACAAGCTGGACAACGTGATGTACGCGCCCGTCGAAAATGGCGACGTCTCCCTCGCCAGCGTCTTCGACTGGGAGATGTCCACGCTGGGCGATCCGCTCACCGACCTCGGCTGGATGCTCTCGTACTGGCGCGACCCGAAGGATCCGGAACCGTCGGTGCCGGAACTCACCGCGACGTTCATGGAGCGAGCGGGCTATCCGACCCGCCGGGAACTCGTCGAGCGTTACGAGGACGCGACCGGCATCGAATTCGAGAACGACCGCTTCTACCGCACCCTCGCCGTCTACAAGCTCGCCGCCCTCGGCGAGATGTTCTTCCGCCGGTACCTGGAGGGCAACAGCGACGATCCGATGTACCCGCTGATGGAAGACCGCGTCCCCGCCCTCGCCGACCGCGCGATGCGCATCATCGAGGGCGAGGAGCCGCTGTGAAACCGAGGGCGAGGAGCCGCTGTAGGCCGGCGGATCCGTCCTCCTACCCGAACGCCGCTCGCCGTCACTCCCGATCCGTCTCCTTCCAGTCGCAGTCCTGGCACTTCCAGCCCGTGACGAACGCCGTCACCGACGGCATGTATCCCACCTCGAGGACGTCGCCGCCGCACTCGGGGCAGTCCCGGTCGGCGTCTTCGATGGCTTCCGCTTCCATCACGTCCTCGCCTTCGATCAGCTCGGCCAGCGCCCTCGCGGTGACCATGCGCCCCTGAACTACGCGATTTTCTGCCATGATGCCCGTTGGGCCGGCGGACGCAAAAAACGCTTGCAGCGGCGGCCGGTCGAGGACCGAAGACGGATTCCCGCTCCGGCTTTCGATTATTATCGGAGCCGTCCGAAAGTCATCGTTCATCCGCCCGTGACCGTATAGGAAACTTTTACTTCGGGCTCTGAGAACCCCCGATCGACTACGATGGCTTCATCCGGGTCGACCGACGGGGAGGGATTCACGAGACGCATCGCGCACTACTTCGAGTTCGACGCTCACGAGACCGACCTCCGCACCGAGACGATCGCGGGGCTGACGACGTTCCTGGCGATGGCGTACATCATCGTCGTCAACCCACAGATCCTGGGGCCGGCGATCGTCGGCGGATTCGGCGAGGACGGGGCGCCGATCCAGGAGACGACGATCAACGGCGAGGTGTACACCTACGGGGAGGTCGTCCAGATGCTGACCGTCGTCACCATCCTCGCGTCGATCATCGCCATCCTGGTGATGGCGTTCTACGCCAAACGACCGTTCGGGCTGGCCCCGGGGATGGGGCTCAACGCCTTCTTCACGTTCACGGTCGTCCTCTTGCTCGGCGTTCCGTGGCAGCTGGCGCTGGCCGCGGTGTTCGTCGAGGGGATCATCTTCATCCTGCTCACGGCCGTCGGCGCCCGACGCTACATCATCGAGCTGTTCCCGGAGCCGGTCAAGTTCGCCGTGGGGGCCGGTATCGGCGTGTTCCTGCTCTTCCTGGGGCTCCAGGAGATGCAGGTCGTCGTCGCCTACGACGCGACGCTCGTCCAGCTGGGCAACGTCCTCGAGAGCCCGATCGCCGCCGTCGGCCTCGCGGGGCTGGCGCTCACGTTCATCCTGTACGCCCGCGGCGTCACCGGAGCGATCGTGATCGGCATCCTGACGACCGCGATCGCCGCCTGGGCCGCGACGCTGGCCGGCTTCGTCGAACGCGGTACCATCACCCCCGCCGAGGTGCAGACCGGCGCCCAGTACGACTTCACGCCGCTGTTCTGGGGCTTCGTCGAGGGACTCGGCCAGATCCAGGAGGACCCGCTGATCTTCCTGCTCGTCGTGTTCACGTTCTTCTTCGTGGACTTCTTCGACACCGCCGGCACGCTGATCGGCGTCTCCCAGATCGGCGGGTTCCTGGACGACAAGGGCGACCTCCCCGAGATGGAGAAGCCGCTGATGGCTGACGCGGTCGGCACGACCGCCGGCGCCGCGATGGGGACCTCCACCGTGACGACGTACATCGAATCGTCGACCGGGATCGAGGAGGGCGGCCGCACCGGCTTCACGGCGCTGGTCGTCGGCGGCTTCTTCGCGCTCTCGCTGCTGGCCGTCCCCGTCGTGACCGCCATCCCGACGTTCGCGACCTACATCGCGCTCGTCGTGGTCGGCATCATCATGCTCCAGGGCGTCGCCGACATCGACTGGCAGGATCCCGCGTGGGCGATCGCCGGCGGCCTGACGATCACGGTCATGCCGCTGACGGCCTCGATCGCCAACGGCCTCGCCGCCGGGATCATCAGCTACCCGATGGTGAAGGCGGCGATGGGCGAGCGCCGGGACGTCTCGCTCGGCCAGTGGGTGCTCGCGATCGCGTTCGTCGTCTACTTCGGGGTCTACTTCGCCGTCGAGGCCGAGATGGTCACGTTCTGATCGGCCGATCGCGCCTCGTTCCGACTTCCGGCTCCCGTCGTCCCCGTTCGCGGCAACCCCCTCGTCGACCGTCGACCTCTTACGCTCTCCGCCACAACGCCGACCATGGCAGACATCACGTTCTACGAACTCCCCGGCTGTCCGTACTGCGCGAAAGTCCGCACCAAACTCGACGAGCTCGACCTGGACTACGACTCCGTCGAGGTCCCGTCGGCCCACGCCGAGCGCACAGAAGTCGAAGACGTGAGCGGCCAGACCGGCGTACCCGTCATCACCGACGAGGCCAACGGCGTCGAGGCGATGCCCGAGAGCGACGACATCGTGCGGTACCTCGAGGAGACCTACGGCGACGCGTAACGAGGTCGAAGGCGACGGAAAGCGCGCACCACGTTCGAACGTGGCGGGCGGCGCACTGATAATTCTCGTACAGCGGGCGGCGGGTCGCGAGTCCGATCTCGAGCTCCGGCAGGGATTACGGTCCCGCGCTACGCGCCGTCTCGAGGATCGAGCGCCCTCGATCCTCGTCGCTCACCAGTCGGTTATTCTCGCTCCGTCGGGATCTCAGTTCTCACGCCGCTTCTTCCCTGTTCGCCCGCTCCCGGATGACCTCGCGGAGGTCGTCGGCGTCGCGCATCGCTTCGAGCTCCTCGCGCTCGACGAGCGCGGTGCCGTCGACGGAGTCGCGCGTTGCGCGTTCGACGACGTAGACCGATCGGGTCCGGGTGACCCGCCCGATCGAGCTCATGATCCGCGCGCGCTTTTCGGCGGCCTTCGTGAACTCGGAGTGGCCGGTGAGCACCGGCTCCTCGTCGCGGGCGTCCTCGGTGCTGACGGCCTTGAACGGCGACCGGACCGTCGGGTGGACCGTGAAGCCGGCGCGGGTGAGGGTGGCGACGACCGCCTCGTCGTCGGGATCGGCCGCCGGGTCATCCGGCGTCGGCTCGCTCTCGTGGACGTCCTCGGCGCCCGTCAGCACCTCGACGGGGCTCGTCAGCGGCGCGTCGAACAGCGATTCGAGTTCCATCGCGACCTCGACGGAGGCGTTCATGCCGTCCTCGTACTTCGAGACGGTGCGACGGGAGACGCCGAGTTCCGTCGCCAGCCGGCCGAGGCTCCAGTCGCGCTCCTGGCGCTCGTCGGCCAGCAGGTCGCCGTCGATGTTGACGTAGAGGCCGCCGGGCGCCGCGTAGATCAGCGGGGGGACGTCCTCGACGAACAGGTTGTAGGCCGTGTCGGGGCTGAACACCGGGACGCCGTGTCTGAAGTAGACGACGTCCGGTTTCAGCGCCTCGTCGCGGCTTCGCATGCCGATCACGAGCGGCGTGGCGCGGAGGTGGGTGCCGAGGCGGCGCATCTCGTGACCCGTCTCCTCGTTGAACGCGTCGATGTTCCCGAGGATCTTCACCAGCAGCAGGTCTCCGCCGCGGCGGGCCGCCACGTCGAAGCTCTTCGGTCGGATTGCACACCGGTCACTCACCGCGAACCCTGCGTCTTCGAGCATCGCGGTGACGTTTCCGACCAGTGCGGACCGGGACATATACGACTCTAGCGATTCCTCCCATATACCTTTTGCCCCGGTCCCGGTTCGCCGTCTTGCGTTCTCGGGATCTCGCAGCCGTCACGGTTATCGACCGCGGGTTCGGGAGGGGACGGCTTCCAGGTCGCGGGCGCCGGTCGGCTCGCAGGGTTCCGACGCCGTCCTCGCGGTCCGAAACGCGTACCACCGGGCGCCGCCAAACGCGGGTATGACCGTCGTCGGGCTGGACGACACCGACTCCCGCGAGCGCGGGATGTGCACGACCTACGTCGCCGCCCGGATCGCCGAGCGGTTGCGCGAGCGCGGGCGGGTCGAGCGACTGCTGCTGGTCCGACTCAACCCCGCCGTCGAGTACAAGACGCGCGGGAACGCCGCCCTCGCCGTGCACGCCGATTGCGACCCCGACGCCGCGTTCGAGGCGGCGCGCGAGGAGCTCGCGGACCTCGCGATCGCCGACGACGAGGCGACCAACCCGGGACTCGTGGTGGCCGATCACGAGCTCCCGGTGACCGACTTCGAGTGCGCCGCGGACGCGATCCCCGCCGCCGTCGGCGACTTCGCCCTGCGGGCGATCCGCGATCACCTGACGATCGCCGAGGCCGTCCGCCTCGTCGACGACCTGGGGTACCGCACGTACCACCGCGGCGACGGTCGCGGGCGGATCGGCGCGCTCGCCGCGATCGGCGCCTGGCGCGCCCTCGAGGAGTGGACCTCCGAGCGGATCGCGTACCGGGAGCCCGAGCGCTGGGGGACCCCGCGAGACGTGGACCCGGCGTCGGTTCGCGAGGCGGCGGACGAAGCCTACCCCGCCGTCTGGGACACCGTCGACCGCGGGGCCGGCGAGCTGGTTTGCGTCCCGCGAACGCCGGGTCCGGTCCTCTTCGGGATCCGCGGCGACGATCCGGCCGCGGTCGACGGCGTCGCGGCCTCCATCGGGAGCGAACCCGTCCACGCCAGCGAGCGGTTCGTCACCAACCAGGGGACCGACGTCCACCTCCAGGACGGCCGCCTGGGCGGGCTCGAGGACGGCCGCGCGTACCGGGTCGATGGCGTCGTCGCCGGGGAGCCGGAGACCCGCCGCGGGGGTCACGTCTTCGTCCCCATCGCTGGCCCCGACGGCGGCTCGAAAACGGAGTGCGCGGCCTTCGAACCCACCAAGCGCTTCCGGGATCGGGTTCGGGCGCTGCGGCCCGGGGACCGACTCACCGTCTGCGGCGAGCGATCCCGCGGGACGATCAAGCTGGAGAAGTTCGCCGTCCGTCAGCTGGTCCGCCACGAGCTGGTGACGCCGACGTGTCCGGAGTGCGAGCGGACCATGGAGAGCGCCGGCCGCGATCAGGGCTACCGATGCCGGGACTGCGGGACGAGCGCGCCGGGACGGGAACGCTCGCCGATCGACCGGCGGCTCGAACCCGGCTGGTACGAGGTGCCGCCGCGGGCCCGTCGACACGTGGCGAAACCGCTCGTCCGCGGCGGCTTCGACGCGCCGACGCACCCGGAGCGGTGACCGATCGCGGTCGGCGGCGGCTGGCCGGTCGACTGGACGAGGCGGGCGGTCGCAGGGACGAGACGGGAACCGCTCGGACGGCGCTCAGGCGGTGTCGATCCGCGCCATCGTGTGGATCTCGTCGTAACGGATGCCCTCGCCGTCGGGTCCTTCTCCGTCGATCTCGACGTAACCGGGTTCGATCGCGGTGATCGTGCCGTGGGCCCGGGCGCGGTCGTCGCCGTCGGTGTCGGTCATCTCGCTGTCCCAGATCTCGACCTCGTCGCCGACGTCGGCGAACTCCGCCACCAGCCGGCTCGCCGTCTCCTCGGTCGCATCGGGCGGAATCTCGAGTTCGGTCACGGGCGTCGTTACGCCGTCGACCGGTAAAGATGCCGGACCTGCAGGCCGGGCGTCGGGACGGTCTCGGATTCGGAGGAGTCGACCGACACGATTCTCTCGAGCGTCGAGTGCTCGGCCGACCGATGCTCACGAATTCGACGGATCCGGCTGGGGGCGACCAGCAGGTCGGCGTCGGCCGGGGCCCGTGCTCCGCACGTTCCTGTATCAGCTGTCAGCGGTCCGGGCCGCCGGTCGTGGTCCGGGCCGCCGGTCGTGGTCCGGCCCCCTGGAAGTGCCCTGAAATTCCGTTCGGGAGTCAGTGCTCGCCGTACCCCTCGGGAATTTCGTCGACGCAGCCGGCCTGCATCACGGCGCGAATGTGGTAGTTCTTCTCCGCGGGGTCGTCGGTTTCGAGGGCCTTCTCGAGGTGCGCTCGACACTCCTCGCTGAGTTGGCTCAACCCGCCCATGCTACACTTCGACGCATCGCCAGTGGACGATAAAATCGTTTCTATCGTTCGTCGGCGTACGTTGAATCGAAATACGAAAGGTCACCGCGGGTCCGACGCGACACGCGGGTCGGGGCGCACGGATCGTCTCGGTCGCGTTTCGGCGAGTCGGTCGGCCGCTCGCTCGCCGCGTTCTCCGAATGCGGACGCCGGTCGCGCCAACGTTGCCCGAAACGCACCGGCGAGAGTCGACGTAGTGCTGAACCCCTGTCGGCAACGCCAGTACCGTCGACCCCGCCACTCGCTGATGGGC
>SKPV01000057.1 GCA_007119345.1 Halovivax sp. | reverse complement strand
GCCGGCCGATCTGGCTGAGGAGTCGGACCTTCAGGTCGCGCACGCCGTCGACCTCGTCGACGACCTGGTGGGCGATCTCCGTCGAGAGGAGGTTGTAGATCTTCCCGATGTGGTTGACGGGGTTCTTCCCGCTCGTCGCCTCCATCGACATGGATCGGTTGGGCGTGATGAGACCGTTCGCCCGGTTGCCGCGGCCGACGGATCCGTCGTCGCCCTGTTCGGCGGAGGTGCCGGTGACGGTGAGGTAGATCGAGCCGGCGTCGTAGTCGTCGGCCGTGTTCACGTGGACGCGAACGTCGCGATCGGTGTGCTCGGTCGCGACGCCGGCGACGAACTCCCGGACGCTCTCGACGGAGTCGACGTAGGCGTCCATGTCCGCGACGTGCGCGTCGATCATCGCGGCCGCGACGGTGACGTCGATCTCGTTCCCTTCCCGCTTGCCCATGATCTTGACGTCGGCGCCGAGCTCCGGGTGCTCGTCCGCGTACTCGCCGTTGAGCCGGCGCTCGGCGTCGAGGACGATTCGCTCGGTCTCCGAAAGCGGCGCGTGACCGACGCCGTAACTCGTGTCGTTGGCCATCGGGACGGGAACCTCACCCTCGTCCCCGAACACCTCCTGGAGATCGCCGCTGCCCTCGCCGAGTTTGACGTCGACGACGACGTCGGTGCCGTACTCGAGTTCCGGAATCTCCGCCGCGAGGTACTCGCGAGCCGCCTCCAGGGCGATCCTCTCGGTCGGGATGATCTGGCCCTCGTACCGTTTGGTCGCCCGGCCGACGATCAGCACGTAGATCGGATCGACGATCTCGCCGCCGCCGAAGGCGGGCGCGGCTTCGCCGGCGACGAGCTGGGTCTCGTCGGTGTTGTAGTGCAGCACCGTCCCGACCCGGTCGACGTACTCCCGGGCGAGCGCCTGCGCGACGTTCTCGGCGATCCCGTCGCAGATCGAGTCGGGGTGACCGATCCCCTTGCGCTCGACGATCTCGATCTCCTGGTCCTCCACCGCTCGTCGTTCGAACGGCTCCACGCGGATGTTCCGGTCGGTCATTGCAGTGGCGTTGACGGGGCGCGGTTCTATAACTTGCGAAGATGATTGCACGGCGGTTTCATAACTGGGACGCAGTTACGTGTCACGTACGGTGGGTGACGATCCGCGTGAGAGTGACTCGTCCCTCTCGACGGGGCCTTCCCTCGCACTCGGCACCCGCTTGTTCGGCCGAACACCGGACGAGCGCTCCACGGATCGCCGCTCAATCGTTCCGCCGCGACTCGAGGAGTAGCCCCAGATAGGACGTCCTGATCTGATCGTCGGGATCGAGGCCGAGTCGCTCGAGAACGGCGAACGCACCCTCCCGCGTCGGTTCGAGTGTTTCCGACGTCGCTTCGCGCTCGACCTCGACGAACTCGCCGACGCCCTCGACGGCGTCGAGCGTGACGGTGTAGCCGTCGAGGCGGTACCGTTCTCGCTCCTTGCGGACCGAGGCCGCGGGATCGAACCCGAGGCGTCGGAACAGGAGATCGGCCGCTTCGCCGTCGTCGACGCCGGTCTCCACCTCTTCCCGGCTCTTCGAAGCCGCCTCGACCAGCGGTCCCTTGTACGTGAGTTCGGTACGTCGTCCGTCGGCGCCGCGTTCTTCGCGAATCCGAAGGGCTTCGTCCGTCTCCGCGAACGTCCGGTGCGGTGCGTCGTAGTAGGTATCGAGTTGTTCGACGCGGTCGACCGGGGTCGCCTCGAGTTCCCGCAATCGATCGCGAACGCGGTCGAGGGAAGCGGGGACTTTCACTTCGACCTCGTACATGTGCGGACGAACGCGGGAGGCGCACAAATAGTCGTGGAAGCGGATTCGGACGCCGATTCCCCGCCCGATCGCCGACGGACGGGCGACAACGGAGCCGACGGTGGCTCGTGAGTTCGTCCCAACCGCTCGCCGACAAAACGTCGTCCTTAAATGTGGACGGGCGGACGTACAAGATATGACCGAGGAAGAGGAGGCCGCGCAGGACGCGTCGGCCGATGACGTCGCGGAAGAATCGGCAGCCGACGAGACGGACCCGGACGAGGGAGCCGACGAGGAGACGGCTGCCGAGACCGAGTCGGAACCCGAGGAGGAGGCGTCGGGCCTCCAGACGGGCGACTTCGTCGAGATCGACTACACCGCCCGCACCGTCGAGGACGGGCAACTCGTCGACACGACCGACGAGGACGTCGCCGAAGAGGAAGGCGTCGCGGACCAGGACCGCGAGTTCAAGCCCCGCACCATCATCCTCGGCGAGGGTCACATCTTCGAGGCCGTCGAAGCGGACATCTACGGGGGCGACGTCGGCGACGGCGGGACGGTGACCGTCCCGGCCGAAGAGGCCTTCGGCGAGTACGACCCCGACGCCGTCGAGACGGTCAGCGCCGAAAAGATCGACGAAGACGACCGGTACCCCGGCGCGCACGTCCACATCGACGGACAGCACGGCTACGTCGAGACCATCATCGGCGGCCGCGCCCGCGTCGACTTCAACCACCCGCTGGCCGGCGAGGACGTCGAGTACGAGTACGAGCTCCTGGACGAGGTCGAAGACCGCGAACGTCAGGCGGCCGGCCTCTTCGAGATGTACCTGGACGTCGAGCCAGAACTTCGGATCGAGACCGACGAGGTCGAAGAGGAAGTGCTGGTCGAGTCCGACGAGGACGCGGAAGACGACGACGAGGACGCGGAAGACGACGACGAGGACGCGGAAGACGACGACGAGGACGCCGAGCCGGAGTACGAGACCCAGACCGTCGAAAAGGAGACGCTGTACGTCGAGTCCACGCCACAGCTGACGATGAACCAGCAGTGGATGTTCTCGAAACAGCAGATCGGCCAGGACGTCATCGACAAGGTCGGCGTCGACCGCGTCATCGTCCAGGACGTCATCGACGGCGCCGGCGGTATGGGTCTCCCCGGCATGATGGGGGGCATGGGTGGCATGGGTGGCGGTGGCGGCGGACTCGAGGACGCCCTGGAGGACGCCGACGTCGACGCCGACGAGATCGTCGAGGAACTGGAAGCGGACGTCGAAGAGTAATTCGACGATCGATCTCCCGTCCGTGCGACACCCACGTCGGTGGGTGACGCCACGGGTCGACGCGTCCGATCGGCGGTCCCATGCGGATTCGACGAGGCCGGTCGCTGCCGCATGCGTTCTCGCAATTTCCCACAGTTTCCCCGAGCGACGCTCGAACGGTGCGCTCTAGGCGATGACGGGGCTGTCTGCGTTCGGTTCTCGATGGTGTCGGTCGAGCCGACGCGCTTCGGTTACACACCTGCAGGGCCGTGGCCTCCCCTCTCGATCGACGTCGGGTTCCGCTGGGTCGGCAGGGAACGAAACTCCGTCTTCAGGCGATGTCCCGGCTGGTGTCGATCGCCACCTGTTCTGCGAGTTCGAGTTTGATCCGCTCGGTCGGCGCGCCGCCGCCGCGGAACTTGGGGACCGTCATGAAGTTCTCTACTTCGGCCGCCTGGACGTCGGTCTGGAGGTCGAAGACGGCGTCGGCCATGTGGACCGTGGTCGAGCGGTTCGTCGGTACATCGTCGCCTTTCAGACAGTGAAGAACGGCGATGCTCCCGGTCTCGAGCATCTGCGATTTGAGGTCGTTGAGGAAATCCCGGTAGGCGTCCCGGTCGGTCCGTTCGATAACGTCCATGGTGTCGACGATCAGGTTCGCGCCGTCGGGGAGGGCGCTCACGAGTCGGCGGGCCTCCTCGAGGGAGTCCTCGGGTTTTACGTACCGGATCGTCGGACTCCCGACCCGCGCCGGCGAGGACTCGATACTGTGACGAACCACGTCGTCCGATCGCTCCGTCGTGAGATACAGGGTTCCGCGCGCCGCCGTCAGTTCGTAGAGGAGTAGCTCGGACTGGCTGGCCGGGTCGGCCGTGTAAGCGACGACGCACCCCGGCGGGAGGCCGCCGTCGAGTTTGCGGTCCAGCACGTCGATACCGGTTTCTAGCCGACCTACCATGCGCTCGTGAAATGTTGCCACAGCGGTTTCATAACTCTTTGCCTTCGGTCGAACGCTACTCCCGAACGATACTGCTTCCGGCACCCTCTCGGCACTGGTGCGATCGGAATCGTGTGGAGGATCTGAGAGCCAGGTGACGACCGGTCCGAGGGGCGCGTTCGTCCCGTCTCGATCGACCTCGATCGAACGGACCTCGTCCGCGCCGAGCGCCCCCGCGAGTCGAACGCCATCAAGCGTCGACGGTAGGGGTCCGTCGAAGTCACCGACGGTCGTCAGCGAGGCCCCTTCGTCCGCGACGTTCGCGGCGTCGTCGTCCGATCGCTCGGCGGTGACGACCAGCGCCCGGTCGATCGCACCGAGCGCATCGGCGACGACCGGTCCGGCGGCGAGCGGACAGTCGACGATCACGGTCGCGTTCGTCCGATTCAGTCGTTCGAGCGCGCCTCGGACGTCGAACCGCGCCGATCCCTCCGGGGCCGCCACGACTCCGACGTTCGCGACGTCGGGGTGGCCCTGGACGACCTCTCGCACCGTCCGATCCCGCTCGAGCGCGGCGAGCGTCGGTCGACGGCTGACGCCGGCGGCGGCGTGGATCGTCGGCGCGTCCGCGTCGACGTCGACCACGATCGACGGCAGGTCGCGTCGTGCGAGCGCCGTCGCCGCATCCAGAGCGACTCGCGTTCCGGGCGCACGCTCTCCGCTCACGATAGCTATCACGGACCGGGCTGGCCGCCTCCGGCGCCTTGAACCTGCGGTCGGCGTCGACGTCCGCGGATGGAGAGATTCAAGGGCCCTCCGAAACCCAGTTCGAGTAGATGCGCCACGGAAATCTCCTCACGAGCAAGCAACTCACGCGCGATGACGTAGAGCGCGTACTCGACCGCGCCGGGTCGCTCGCGTCGGACCCGGAGTCGGTCGCGGACAGCCACGAGGGTCGGCTGCTCGGGCTGCTCTTTTTCGAACCGAGCACGCGGACGAAGATGAGTTTCGAGACGGCGATCAAGCGTCTCGGGGGCGACGTGGTCGACATGGGTTCGGTGGAATCGTCGAGCGTGAAGAAAGGCGAGAGCCTCGCCGATACGGTACGCGTGATCGAGGGGTACGCCGACGCCATCGTCCTCAGGCACCCCCAGCAAGGGGCGGCGAAGCTGGCGAGCGAGTACGTCGACGTTCCGGTGATCAACGCCGGCGATGGTGCGGGCCACCACCCGACCCAGACGCTGCTCGACCTCTACACCATTCGCGAGCAGGCGGGTCTCGACGACCTGACGATCGGGATCGTCGGCGATCTGAAGTACGGCCGTACCGTCCACTCGCTCGCGTACGCGCTTGGGAATTTCGACGCCACCCAGCACTTCATCAGCCCCGAAAGCCTCCGACTCCCCCGCGAAGTCGTCTTCGACCTCCACCAGGAGGGTGCGAGCCTTAAAGAACACGAGTCCATCGACGAGGTGCTGTCGGAACTCGACGTCCTGTACGTCACCAGGATCCAACGCGAGCGCTTCCCCGACGAGAACGAGTACCGAGCGGTCGCCGGCGAGTACCAACTCACCGCCGAAACGCTCGAACGGGCGCGCGACGACCTGACCGTCATGCACCCGCTG
Organism: Halovivax sp.; assembly: GCA_007119345.1. Taxonomy (GTDB): domain Archaea; phylum Halobacteriota; class Halobacteria; order Halobacteriales; family Natrialbaceae; genus Halovivax. The sequence continues at coordinate 3,383 of SKPV01000057.1, read as the reverse complement.
CCCCGCGTGGACGAAATTTCGCCGGACGTCGACGACACGCCCCACGCGGCGTACTTCGAACAGGCACACAACGGCGTCCCCGTTCGCATGGCGCTGCTCGACCTCCTTCTGGGTGACGGCGATGAGTGACGATCACGAACTGCGCGTCAGTAAGATCCGCGACGGCACCGTCATCGACCACGTCCGGGCCGGACAGGCCCTCAACGTGCTCGCCATCCTCGGCATCGACGGCTCCGAGGGTGAAGGCGTCTCCATCGGGATGAACGTCCCGTCGGACCGGCTCGCCAGGAAGGACATCGTCAAGGTCGAAGGACGGGAACTGAGCCAGGACGAAGTCGACGTGCTCTCGCTGATCGCGCCCGACGCGACCATCAACATCGTCCGCGAATACGACGTCGTCGAGAAGCACCGCGTCGAGCGCCCGTCCGCCGTCGAAGGCGTTCTCGTCTGTCCGAACGCCGGGTGCATCACGACCGAGAACGAGCCCGTCACGTCCCGATTCGACGTCCTCGACGACGGCGTCCGGTGTGCGTACTGCGAGCGAATCGTCCGCGAGGAGATCGCTTCGCTGATCGACACCTGACGGGATACCCCCCATCGACGCTCGACGACGCCTCGCTCGGACTGTATCCAGAAATAATATATCATCCGCCGTAGAACGATCGATCGTACATGTCGCGTACCCTGAAACTCCTGCTCGTGATCGCGGTGATCGTGGTGCTGTACAAGGTCGTCTTCACCGGCGGACACGGCGAGATCGAATACGAACCGGAGGCCTAGACCGGCTTCAGAACACCTTACCCGCTGGAGGGGGAAGACCCCTCCATGTACGGCGTCGTCACTCGAAACGCCGAGGAAGTGACGTGGGACGCGTTCGATCGCGGTTTCTACGAGGTCAAAGACGTCACAGGGCGGGCCGCAGAACCGCTGCCCGAGGCCGTAAACATGGTCTCGTGTTTCGGGGACAACGCGGCGGCCGACGCGGCTCCGTCGCTCGTTCCGGTCGACGACGACGGTAACCGGGCGACGCGCGAACAACCGTACTTCGACTGGGCGTACGTCTGTCCGTCACGCGAGGAGTATCGCGACGGCCTGTTCGACGTTCTCGACGACTGCGTTACCGAAAGCGAGGACGTCCGGCTCGACGACGTCGGTTTTCCCCGACCCGAGTACTGCCGGTGTGACGTCTGCACGGAACGGTTCGAGGCGAGCGACCGGGAGGATCGGTTCGACTGGCGAGCGGACGTGATCACGGAGTTCGTCGCGGAGGCGACCGAGCGAATTCCCGGCCGGGTGTACCTCACCCTGTACCCGGACCCGTACCCCGGACACTTATACGAACGCGCGGGCCTGGACCTCCGGGCGCTGGAACCGTACGTCGACGAATTCGTGGTTCCGCTCTACGACACCGCCTACGGCACGACCTACTGGCTGGAGACGATCGCGAAGGGATTCCAGAGCGCCCTCGAGACGCCGTTCAGCGTCGAACTGTACGCCGTGAACGTCGACGTCGACCCGTTGATCACGGCGACGCGCGTGGCCGAGACGTACGCCGAGAACGTCTACTTCGGCTACGACGCGAGCAACGCGCGCGCCGCGCTGCGCCGGATGCGTGCCGACGATCGCGACGGCGTCACGCACGGCGAACCCGGCGGCTGAACGGACGAACCGAGATCGAGCGTCGCGCCAATCCGGCGTTACCGGAAGAAACCAGCGCGTACAGCGCGCTCGGCTCGGTCCGGTTCGACCGACGGCCCCGGTCGCACCGCGCACGCTCTCGATCGATTCGCGCAGAAATACGCGACGAACTCCCCACCAACCTTCGGCTGCACCCCGGACGGCGACTGCAACCAACGCTCCCTTTTAACAGCGAGGCGGTCCCCCGCCCACCGACGGACGTCGCCCGCAGCGACGAGATACACATGAGAGACGAACAGGTACCACCGACCGAGCGCATGCAACGGACGTCGATCAATCAGGCCCGGGACGCCTTCGAACAGAGCCTCGAGCTCCAGCGAAACGCGACCAAGATGTTCCTCAGTCTGCTGGAGATGCAAGACACGGCGGGTCGTCAGGGCATCGAGGTCACGAAGTCGTTGATGGAGAATTACCTGCAAGGCGTCGAGGCCATCATGCCCGAGGTGGAGCAGGCGATGGAGGAGGGCATGAGGCGGGCGCCGATGCCAGGCCAGTTCCGGGAAGGAGGCGGCCGGACGAGCGGCGGGCCCGCTGACACCGATCGAGGACGCCAGCCGCCGCGAATGGAAGGTGGCGGCGGTCACCGGGACGGACGGATGGAACCGGAACGCGAGATGCACGGCGGTGGCGAGGCCCCGCAGGCCGGCCAAGGTCGAACCGGGAGTATGCACGACGGCGGCCAATTCGAGGATCGTCGCGGACCGGATCGACGCGACGCCCGTCGCCAGGGCCATCACCACCCGGAGCACCGAACGGGGGAACCGATCTCCCAGCCGGCGGGCGGCGTCGGCGCGTCCGGAGGCGGTCCCGAGGGTCGCGGTGGACGCGAAGGCGGTGGCGGCCGACAGCACGGAACCGGCGACCGTCACGGTCACCCGACACGCCACGAGGGTGGCGCCGAAGAGTACGGACGAACCGGACGGTGGGTCCCACACGAAGGTGGACGCGCGACCGGAGGGACCTCGGGGGGTCGGTCGCAGGAACCCGGTCGAGAGTCCACCGAGCGCCAGGGGGACGCCCACCAGAGTCATCGGTCGGGTGACCGATCAGAGAGCGAAGAGACGACCCCACCGAGGGAGACGGCGGCCGAATCCGACGACGTGAAGACGGGCGAAGGGAGCCAGGTCGAGACGGAAGACGTACCCGGTCGCGCACCCGACGAGATGGACGAAGAGTAAGTCGTCGAACGCGGGAAGCACGTTCGAGCGCGCCATCCCGCGTCGGCTTTTCGATTGTTTTTCACTCCGCGTCGTGACGGACGAGCATCGACGTCGGAATCCGCGGACGAACGACTCGCTCGCATCCGCTGAACGCACACAACCGGTCCAAAAGAACGTTCGAAAGTTGGCCTCGGCGGTGCTGTCCGTGGCGTCTCAGTTCGATCCGAGATCCCGGTCGTCTTCGTCGTCGTCCTCGCCGAGATCGACCACGCCGTCGGCGTCGTCGCCGACGTCCGTGTCGATCAGCTCGTCGTCATCGTCGTCGAGGTGCGACTCCGATCCGGCGCGTTCGTCGTCTGTGATGCCGCTATCACGTCGACCCGTATCGTCGCCGACCCCGGTGCCCGTCGTGTGGGTGTCGCGTCGACCGGTATCGTCACCGAGATCGGCGTCTCCGGTCCGATCGTCGTCCTCGCCGAGGTCGACCACGCCGTCGGCGTCGTCGCCGACGTCCGTGTCGATCAG
>SKPV01000106.1 GCA_007119345.1 Halovivax sp. | reverse complement strand
GTCGGGGAGCGACGACCGGATCGAGGAGATCGACGAGGCGGAGACGCAACAACCGGGCGTCGCCGCGGTCGGACGGATCGCCGGACGGGCCGCCGATCGGATCGAAGACGACGCCGACGCCGACAACGCGATCTACCGCGCCTGGCGGGAGATGACCGAGTACCTCGACGTCGACAATCCCGAGGCGAGCACGCCCGCGGAGTTCGCCGACGCCGCCATCGAGGTGGGCATGGCTCCCGACGACGTGACCGAACTCACCCGCCTGTTCGAGGAGGTCCGCTACGGCGGCGAGGATCCAACCGAGGACCGATCGGAGCGCGCTCGACGGGCGCTCCGTCGGATTGAGGAGACGTACACGCCCGACGAATAAGTCACGCGTACGCCTCCGGATCCTCCTCGAACGTCCGGCGACACGAATCACGACAGAGAAGATACGTCTTCCCGTCGTACTCGACCTGTGCGGGGGCGACCGTCTCGTCGCCGTATCCCGTTTCACTGGGATCCTCGCTGTCGATCGACCGGCCGCAGACGACACACTCAGTGTCCATCTGCAGCCCTCCGATCGTCAGCCGTCCTCGTCGGTGACCGTTTCGGGCATCGCAATCCGTTCATCCTCGCGTGGTCGGCGGACGATCGGTATCGACCGTCGTGTACCGATGGTAGCGATCGCATGCCCCGGAGGATTCGACGTTCCACCGGAAGGCTCTTTGGTCGGTTTCCGGATCAACTACCGATCGCGGTGATAGTACGTCGCGATTCCACCCTCCAGCGTGGCGACGCACGTTCGTCCACGACGCTCGGGAACGATCGTTCCCTCGGCGGTGATGAACACCCGGCCCGAAAACGGCTGCCCGCAGACCGGACACGCCGCTGGCGGAGGTGGTGGCTCGACGACACCCGCCGATGTACCCGCATCGCCTGCCCGATACCGCCACCTCGGCTCCCCGTCATCCGTCGTTCGCTCGACACCGGGGATGGCCACCAGCACCGGCTGAACCTCATCGGTCCACCACTCGTCAGGGGCGTTTTCCGGTGTTCGGATCGTTCCCTGAAGGTCCGTCTCGCGCATCGTCCCACGTCCGAGCAGGACGGTGAACGCCCCGTGCGCCGCCCGTCGGACGTCCGACGGCGGGTTGAGCGCTTCGAGTGCGTGTTTGGCGCTCGCGAACGCCTCCGGATCGCCGAGTACGGCCCGCCCGTCGGCCCGTGGACGATCGGTTTCCCCATCCCACGTCCACGGGTTCCAGTCGTTCGGAATCGCGGCGTCCGAACCGAGTGCAGGCGTCGGTCCGTCGTCCGGAGGCGAGACGTCCGGAATCGACGCTAAGGCATCCCGGACGAACCCGTTCCACCATCGAACCGGCGAGTCGTAGTCCGCTGGGTGCGCGCTGTAGATCGCGTCGACGATCTCGGCTGCCGTCGCCGCCCCCCAGTAGCGAAGGAACGAGACCGTCGCCAGCAGGGCGTCCTCGCGATCGGCTCTGAGTCCCATCCGCTCGATCGACTCCCGGACGCGCTCGGGAACGTCGATCCGGTCGTCGGCCGTACCGTCCCCCGGAGCGGCGAGGACGCGACGGCCGCTATCTGTGAGCCGGACCGTCCCGTCGGCGGACTCGACGAGGTCGTTGTCCAGCAGGCCGTCCAGCCGATCGACGACCGACTCCGTCGGCTCGTCGAACGCGGCCGCCAGTTCCCGTTCGGACGCAGGGCCTTCCCCTAGCGTCGAGAGGAGTCGCTCGTCGAGCGGGGTTAGCTGCATCGAGTCCCTCGACGGACGTACCATCTCCGGGGCGTTGAACCTGCCGCCGACTCCTCTCAGGTGGCCCAGTCGCTACTCGATCGTCGGTCACCGGTCGTTCGTGCGTTCTCTGCAACCGCTGACGCTCGTGGGGAGCCGCCGCCGTGTGGCGTGTGCCGCTCTCGGACGCGGATCGCGTGTACGTCCGCCGTCGCATCGTCGACGACGGCGGCTCCGCCCACCGACGCCGGCACCCGGTCGAGGAGCGATCCTTCGAGGTACGACGGTCGCGTGCGTGCCAGCATCTCCCGGTCCGGTCGGGCCGTCAGCCGATGGGCGATGAGCAGGTCGGCCTGTGCGAGCGCCACCTCCGGAAGCGCCCCCGGTCGCTGGGTCGCGGCGACGAACCCGACCCCAGGGGATCGCCCCCTCGTGAGGAGCGTCCGGAGCGCCGGTTCGGCGACGCCCTCGAAGTAGACGTGCGCTTCGTCGAGCAACAACCACGGCAATCGGGTCATCTCCCCCGCGATTCGGGCGTCGTAGCATCCACGAGCGAGCGCGCGGACGACGGCGTTCGACGCGGCGGCCGGAAGCTGGGTGCAGTCGACGACGGTGGCCGAATCGACATCAACGTCCTCGGGACGCAGTCCGCCGGGATCGAAGACGCCCCACGAGTCGGCGAGTACGAGGTGGTTCTTCGCGGCTCGAATCGACGACCGGTCGGCGTCGGACCCCTCGACCGCGTCGGTCATTTCCTCAAGTGTGTCGGCCGCGGCGGCGGCCTGCCAGACGAGGGAGCCAGCTGGCGAGGCGTGATCGAGTCCGAGGAGATCACACCACGCGTCAGGCGGGATCGTATCGGCGCGGACGGTCGGCGTTCGAATTACCCGCGCGGGAACCGACGCTCCCGTGGCCGGTTCGACGAGTCCGTCGAGTGCGCCCATCGGGTCGACGACGATCGGCGCGACGCCCTCCGCTCGCGCGAGCCCCTCGGCGAGCACGCCGAGCGTGTGGCTCTTTCCCGATCCTCGTTTTCCCACGACGACGGCCGCGTGTGGACGTTCGACATCGAGACCAACCCGCGCGCCGTCGCTCCCGTCGGTCGCGCGATAGCGGCCAAGCCGAACGTGCTGGCCGCCCCGGTCGGCCGTCCGCTGGCCGAGCACCCGAACCATGGCACCACCTGGTCTCGTTCCGGTATTTGACCCTCCGTACGAGGGTACTTATGCGAGAGCGCGGCCAGGGAACCCATGCTCCGTCTGGCCAGTCTTCGCGCGGACGACCGCGCCATCGAAGGACTCCCCGTCCGACTCGTGATCGCGCTCGTCGTCGGCGTCGCGAGCCTCAGCGTCATGTTGAACATGCTGTCGGGAATCGAAGGGCTTGCGGTGACCGAACTCGACGCCAAGCCAACCCCGGAGGTCGTCGAACCCGGCGAACAGGAGATCGACATCGCCGTGGTCGATCCGGACGGCGGAACGGTCGCCGACGCGATGGTGATCGTCGACGCCGGAACGGCGTCCCTCGACGGCGTCCACACCGCGACGACCAACGAGAGCGGCGTGGCGTCGCTCACGATCGATCCCGATCTCCCCCCGAACGAGCGGCGCGGCTCGCTGGAGATCGACATCGAGCCACCCGCCGGAAGCGAGTACGAGGACAGACGCGAGAACACCGGGATTCTGGTGGTTCCGGCGGACTGACGATCAGTCGTCCTCCCAGTCGATCCAGTCGAGTTCCCAGCCCACTCCCCTACTCTGGCGAGCACGCTCGCGCTCCTCACGGGCCGTCCGGTTGCGTTCGAGCGCGTCCGCCTGCTCGCCCTCGACTAACAGCGGGTCGAAGGAGGTCGATCCGAACTCGGCGACGATGTCGCCGTCCTCGACGGCGACCAGCGTCTGGGGACCCGAACCCAGCGGGATAACGAGTCGTCCGCCCGGCGCGAGTTGATCGAGCAGTGCCCGTGGCGGCTCGATTGCGGCGGCCTCAACGAGGATTCGGTCGAACGGGGCGTACTCCGGCAGTCCACGGCCCCCGTCCCGACAGTCGACCAGGACGGCGTCGTAGCCCGCCTCCGCGAGGTTCTGCCGGGCGGCGTAGACGACCGGCCGGGTGATGTCGACCGCGTGAACGCGCTGTGCGCCCACCATCTCGGCGAGGACTGCGGCCGTGTAGCCGACGCCCGCGCCGACGACGAGCAGATCGTCATCCGCCCGGACATCGAGCGCTTCGATCAGCCGGGCGACGGTGCTCGGCGCGAGGACGCGCGTCCCCCGGAACTCCTGATCGCGGTCCTGATACGCCGTGCGCTCGTCTTCGACGAACGGTTCCCGCGGAACGCTCCGCATCGCGCTGGCGACGCGGTCGCTCCGGACGTGGCCCTTCGCCTCGTGCTCGAGACCGGCGACCATGTCGTCGCGAAGCACCGCGGGATCCATACCCCCCGGTCGGGGATAGACGGTAATCAATGGAGCGCTCCGGTGGCTACTCGCCGCCGCGCATCGGGACGAATCGGACGCCGCCGTGGTCCTCGCGGTCGATCGACCCGTCAGAGCGTTTCCGAAGCAGTACGAGCGTCTGCCAGCGGGAGCCGATCGGCCCGAGCAACCGCCCGCCGTCGTCGCGGACCTGATCGAGGACGCGCTCAGGGATGGCGCGAGCCGCACAGGTGAGGTAGGCCGCGTCGTACGGTGCGTGTGCAGGCCAGCCGGCATGTCCGTCACCGACCCTGATCGAGATGTCGCCGTAGCCGAGCGCTGTGAGGCGCGCTCGCGCCCGTTCGGCGAGCGACTCGTGGTACTCGACGCTGTAGACGTTCTCAGTGCCGACGACCTCCGCGGTGGCTGCGGCGTGATAGCCACAGCCGGTTCCGATCTCCAAGACGCGGTCGCCCGGATCGAGCGCGAGCAGATCGAGCATGATCCCGACCATGTGCGGCGCGCTGATGGTCTGGTCCTCGCCGATCGGGAGCGGCCGGTCGTCGTAGGCGTGTCGCCGTCGTTCCTCGGGGACGAACTCGTGACGCGGAACCGCACGGAGCGCGGCGGCCGTCGAGGCACGCTCGATTCGGCCCTGCTCGACGAGGTGGTCGACCATCCGATCGCGTCGGTCCGTGAAGTTCTCGGTCATCGTTGCGTTCCGCGTTCGATTTCGACGGTCACCACGCCGACCGGGCGGTCGTGTCGTCGCGACCGTAGAGGCGCTTTACGTCCTTTGCGAGCACCTCGTCGCCGCGCTCGTCGAGTTGGTCGCGGTCGTAGCCGACCGTGTCATCCCGGACGATCACGGACTCGACGGTGAACTCCTCGCCGTCGATCGATTCGGGCTGGCCGATCATGAACGCGTAATCGCCCGGAACGAGGATCGAGACGCTGCGGCTCTCGTCGTGGGTTCCGTCGTGGGGGTGAAGCGTCACGTCGACGGCGACGTTTCCCACGTCCCGCGCCCAGATCGTCCGAACGTCGGCCGCTCGGGCCGCTTCCGTTCGGGTTCCCTCGATCGTCTCCAGGCCCGTGATTCGGGCTTCGACGAGTGCCTCCTCGGTGTCGAGGACGAACTCCTCACCGATCGCGAGGCGCTCGTCTCTCGGAACGTCCGTCTGGGCGCTGAACGACTCGTCGTCCTGTGAGACGACGACGCGTCGATCGACCGTCCGCTCGCGTTCGATCGCGGTCTTGTGGACGTGATCGCACTCCGTGCATCGAACGGTCGCGTGCCCGCCGGGCGAGAGCACCTCGTGGACGGTTTCGAGATCGGGCGAACACGCGGGACAGACGAGAGCGAGCCGCGTTCCGGCGTTGAGGTCAGTCATGGACGGGCGTACTGGACGCGGACGTAAAACGTGTTCCTTCCGAAAACGAGAGCACGGAGAGGGAGGAATCGCCTCACGCCAGCACGTATCTGCCGTAGTCGGCGTGCTACGCGTCACCTCACAGGAGAACGCGGTCTACAGGTTTCCACGCAGGTGAACGCCGTCGTCGTCGATGTGGGCGATGGCGTCTTCTTGGAGCGGGTAGGTGTCGTCGTCGATGTCGCCCCAACCGAGTTTCGCCTTGATCGAGTCGGTCAGTCCCGGGTCGGGGTCGACGTGGGCGGTTCCGTGTCGAACCTCCGTCACCACGCCGATTTCGTCGCCGTGTTCGTTGTAGACGGTCTTGCCCCGATCGTCGTCGTGGATCGTCGTTCGACCGCTTCCCGATCCGTGACCGGATTCGGTCATCTCGCTTCCACCACGGTCCGTTGTTCCGTGGTGGTCGTGGTCTGTCATGCCCTCGTCGTGCTCTCCCATCCCCTCGTCGTGGTCTGTCATCCTCTCGTCGCGGCGGTCGTCGTCTCTGTTGCGTTCGCTCATGTATAATCACCCGGGCCGGACGAAACGACCGCGGCCGGCCCGACCACCGAGTTCGGTGGCCGGTCGGAAAAACCGGCCCGACCGTTCGATCGTTAGGCTCGGTCGGGGGACGGTTCATTTCGGATAGCGTGCGGGTAACCTGCTCGGAAGGCGGTTAGGTGAGGGCGGAACGGATGCCACGTCCGGCGTCTCTCACAGCTCTCGCCGCGTGGCGGGATCGTCGAGTTCCCACAGCCCTTTCGGGAGAAACGCGTCGAGGTTGTCGATCAGTCGACGATCGGTCTCGCCGAGTCCGTCGCAGTGTTCGCGAGCGGCGTCCCGTACGTCGACGTACAGTTCACCGTCCTCGACGCGGATGCCGAGTGGAAACACCGAACAGCGAGTCGGCTTCCAGTCGTGCTCGGCGTGCAGGCTGCACAGGCCGTCCGCGTCGAGAAACCGGCAGGCCATCCCGTCGTCGCCCACATTGTCGTGATCTTTCTCCGCCTTGCGGACGAAGTCCCGTCCCCGGACGCGGGTGGTCGCCTCCGCGATGTCCGCCCGCTCGGCCAACCCGACAAGATCACGGTCGTACAACAGGACGCCGTGGTGACAACACCACGTACAGCTATCGACGCACTCGAACGTCAGCGACGGATCGAACTCCACGACGACCTCACAGCCGGGATGGACCTCGACGCGGCGGTGAGGGGTATCGTCGTCGGAGACGCGCACGCTCGGCGTTCGGCCCGAACGGGTAAAAGAACGACGGGGACGGAGCGAGGATACGCATCCTCCCTGACACACCTTCCGGGGAGCAAATCGTTAACCCGCTGTGAGGAAACGGTCGATCATGGCCGACACGCTTTCGGCGGATCGACGGCGCGAGATCGAGACGTTCGTGACCGACTGGATGCACGAGGAGGAGATTCCAGGCGCGAGCCTCCTCCTGGTCGACGGCGAGGAGGTAATCTACGAGCGCGGGTTCGGCGCGCGCGACCTCGAACGCAACGAGCCAGCCACCCCGGAGACGCTCTACGGCTTCGCGTCGATCTCGAAGTCCGTGGCTGCGCTCGCACTGATGCAACTGGCCGAGGACGGCGATCTCTCGGTCGACGATCCCGTCTCCGAGTACGTCGACTACTACGACGACGCGCCGGGCGAGCCGATCACGATCGAGGGGCTGTTGACGCACACCTCGGGAATGCCGTCCACGGGTGCGGGGCTTATCTCGCAGTACTACGATCTCGAACCGGCGGGACCGATGGGAGATTGGGAGGACCACCGCTCGTGGGTTCGGCAGACGACCGATCTCCGAGCGATCGACAGGGACCGCTTTTTCTACTACAACACCGGCTACAGCGTCCTCTCACAGATCGTCGAAGCCGTCGATGGACGCCGGTACGCCGACTACGTGACCGAGGAGATCTTCGAACCGCTCGGCATGGAGCGCTCGACCTACGACCGCGAGGAGTTCGAGGGCGACGACGACGCCATGACGCCGTATCGCGTCCGGGACGGCGAGCGCGAGGAGGTCTCGTTCCCGTTCGGCGAGACGAGCCACGGCTCCGGCGGGATGCTCTCGTCGGTCCGCGAACTCTCCCGGTACCTCCGTGCGATGATGACCGACGGCGAGTTCGATGGGGGACGCGTCTGCTCGGCCGACAGCGTCGAGGAGCTACAGGCCCCCCGAACCACCCGTCTCCACCGACTGGACGGCGAGCCACAGCACTACGGCTACGGCTACATCCGCGAGCCGTTGCTCGACGACGAACTCATCGGCCACAGCGGTTCGATCCTCGTCTCGACGGCCTACATGGGCTATCTGGCCGATGAGGGGCTGGGCGTCATCCTGGCGTGTAACGCCTCACCCGAACGTCACCCGCGACAGATCGCTCCGGGTGTCCTCGCGCTCGCGCTCGGCGAGGAGCCGACGGCGGTTCCACAGCTCGCGCTCCGCGAGAAGCTCGAATCCGTCACCGGCCGATACGAGGGCTTCCGCGAGGGGATGGTCGCCGAGGTCGAGCGGGTCGGTGGCGAGCTTCGGATGACCATGAAATCCTCCTACGGCGATCGGGAGATCGGACTCCAGCCCGAGTCGCTCGACCCTGACGACACGACCTTCCGCACGACGCTGGCCTCCTCGGCGGAGGTGCCCGTCGAGTTCGACCTCGACGGCGAGACCGCCGACCTGTATCACATGCGGTACCGACTCCAGCGCGTCTGATCGCCCCGATCACAACGAATTTCGCCGATCACAACGAATTTCGCCGATCAGAACGAACCTCGCCGATCACAACGAACTTCGCGGGGAAACGAGTATCATCACGGAATGAGTACACGCGCCGTCTCGAATCGGGCACAGCGGTTCGTGATCGTCGGCGTGCTGTTTCTGGTGGCGTGGTCGATCGTCACCCTCCTCGACGTGCCGCGACGAACGACGAGCACGCTCGCGATCTACGGGTTCGTCCTCCACGTGATCTTCGGGAAGGCCTACGCGCTCGTACCGGCATACTTCGATCGCCAACTCGCCGTCCCGCTCGCGCCGGCACTCCAGCTTCCGTTAACCGCCGGCGGAACGGTCCTGCTCGCGATCGGTGGCGCTGGGGCGGGAACGCCCGACGTGACGGCGCTCGGCGCGGTCGCGTGGGCGATCGGGGCGGCGGTCTTTCTCGTCGCGATCGGCTGGACCGTCCGGGACAATCTCACGGGAACCGAGACGGGAACGGGACAGGCGAACGCCCACCGACGGCGGATCGATCGGGCGGCGAACGCCGTCTTCCCGGTCGTCCTCGCGTACCTCGCGGTCGGAGCCTACGACACGGCCATCGCCGCGGTCGGCGGTCCGACGATCCTCGCGGCGACGCCCAGCGCGGCGACCCACCTGCTCGCGGCGGGCGTGGGGGCGCTGATGGTGTTCACGGTCGGGTTTCGGTTGCTCCCCCGGTTGCTCGTCGCCGATCCGATTCC
>SKPV01000260.1 GCA_007119345.1 Halovivax sp. | reverse complement strand
TCCGAGTCCATCGCGTCAACGTGGACGAACGAGCCGCCCGCCGCCTCGATCCGCCGCGCGGTCGCCGCGAGGTCGACGCCCGCCAGTTCGGCCCGAACCTTGACGCCGACGATCGCCCCTTGATCGACGCCGGCTGCCACGTAGTCGGCGAGACGATCGGCGTCGCGAAGGAGCGTTTCGCCGCAGCCGACGGCGCAGAGCTCGTCCTGCCGGCAGTGGGCGTTGATCTCGAGAAACGCACCCCGATCGCGACAGATCGTGGCGGCTTCGCGGATCGGGTCGACGCTCGTCGACCGGACGTTGAAGCCGGGGCGGATCGGGGCGTCCGCGAGGCTGGCGAGCTGGTCGTCGACGAAGGCGATCGGATCGGGCGGGAGGAACTCGTTGCGTCCGCGGGCGACCAGGTCGCGCGCCGCCGACCGCGCCGATTCGTCCAGCGCGATGCCCCCGAGAAACGCGGCGCCGGCGTCCGCCGCGCCGGCCCGCGCCCACGCCGCGTCCGAGCGTCCGCTGAGGCTGGCCAGGGCGAGGCGGGGTTCGAACATCTCACTCTACGCGGTCGACGGCTCGCGCGACGGCGTCGACCACCCGCCTCGCGTCGTCGGGAGAGTCGATGCGGATGTCGGTCTCGACGGTCGGTCGCTCGAAGGTGGCGTCGTCGTCCTCGTCGACCACGAACGCGTCCGCGAACGGGTAGGCCGCGGCGAGCCCCGCCGTGCCGGGCTCTGCCCCCACGGCCGCCATCAGCTCGCCGGCCGGACCCGAGAACGCCTCGTCGCCGAGGAACGGCGAGACGGCCACGACCGTCGTCTCGGCGAGCGCATCGCCGAATCCCGACAGCGAGAGCATGGGTCCGATGCTCGTCACCGGGTTCGAGGGGCCGATCACGACCGTGTCGTCCAGGGCGTCGAGGACTCCGGGGGCGGGCGAGGCGTCCGCCGAGCCGCGGAATTCGACGTTTTCGACCGACGGCTCCCCGCGGTGAGCGACCCAGTACTCCTGGAAGTGTTGGAGTCCGTCTTCCGTGTGGACGAGGGTCGCGACGGGGTCGTCGCTCATCGGCAGCACGTCGATCGTGATACCGAACGCTCCCGCGAGCAACGCCGTCGCTTCCGAGAGAGAATTTCCGCGGTCGAGGAGACTGGTCCGCGTGAGGTGGACCGCGCGATCGCGGTCCCCGATCGTCATGAACTCGCCGACGCCCGAGAACCGCCGCCAGCGCGAGATCTCGCGCCCGGCCGTCTGTTCGGTATCGGGGAGGTACTGCGGGCCCGTCGGAAGGTCCGCGGCGTTCGCGAGTTCTCCGAGCGCCTCGTGGGTGCGGTGCGTGTCGCCGTCGATCCCCCACCACGTCTCTCGATCGAGGATCCCGCCGCCCTGGAACAGCAACGTGTCGACGTCGGGAGAGACGAAGAGGCCGCCGAGCTCGACGTCGTCGCCCGTGTTGGCGACGACCGTCGTCTCGTCCGGCGTGAACGCCGCCGTGGCACCGTCGAGAAGTTTCGGCGTGCCGGTGCCCCCGGAGAGGAACGTGACCATGAGTCATCCTTGCGGAGGAGGCATTTAATCAATTGCGGCCCCCGGGGCGATTCCCTCCGACGATCGGTCGCTCCGCTCTCGGTCGTCCTCTCATCGACCGTCGAGCCAGTCCCGGAACGTGCCCTCCAGCAGCGTCTCTCGTTGTCGTCGCACGTACCGGCGCTGCATCGACTCGATCGCCGCCTCGAGGTCGTCGCCGTCCCCGACGCGTTCGGACACCACGTCGCGCTTCCACCGGGCGGGCGTCACCCCGGATTCGACCCGAGCGCGCAGCGGGTTTACGTAGACGGCCACTTCCTCCTCGGAAAGTCCGCGGGTTGTGAGGCCGTCCGCGGCGTGAGCGAGCAGGTCGTCGTAGAGCTCGGCGACCTCGGTCGTCTCCTTTCCGTCGTTGGTGATCCAGAACAGGTCGGCCGCCAGCCCGTCGCGCATCGCCGCGTAGAAGTTCTCGCGGGCGATCTGCCAGTCGAGGTCGGCGACGGGGTGTTCGAGGCGGATCAAGCTCTCCATCAACCCCGCGAAGGCGGCCTGGAACGCGATCGAATCGCGCACCGTCGGCTGGGCCGGGACGGGCCGGAATTCGATGCGCGCGTTGGCCGCCGATCGGCTCGCGCCGTCGAAGACGGGCCGGACCCAGCGCCAGTAGGTGCCGTGGGTGCGCCGGAAGTGCGCGAACCGATCGTCGTACCGTCCCCGCTTCTCGACCGGCATCGGGACGATGGTGTCGTCCACGGCGATCCGGTCGACCGCCTCGGCCGTCGAGGAGAGATCGGTCGGGAATCGAACCTTGCCCGGCTCCTCCGCGGCGGCGTTGAGAACCGTCTCGAACACGCCGATCCGGTGTTCCATCCAGCCGTCCGCGAGCGCGTCCTCGGCGGTCGTTCCCTCGTCGTAACAATCCGGCGGGAAGAACGGCGAGTTGACGCCGAGGGCGAGCAGCGGACCGGCGATCCGCAGCGCGTAGTTGAAGTACGCCGGCAGGTCCGCGGCGTGGGGGACCTGGTAGTGAGGCTGGATCGACGTGATGAGGCTCTCGGGCATGACGGTGTCGGCGTCGATCGTGACGTGGGGCGCGTCGACGCGCATTCCCGCGGCGGCCGCCCGATCCGTGTTCGCCATCGCGTGGTAGCGCGCCGAGTCGCTCATGTTGGCGGCGACGCGAACCGATCGCTCGTCGCCGTCGACGTCGATCGAGCGGTCGACGCTGTCGGTGAGGTAGTCCGTCGCTCGCTCGCCTTCGGGCGGGATGGTCCACATGCCGTCGCTCACCAGCTGGAGTCCCTCCGTATCCGTGACCGAGAGCGCGGTCTCGAGTCGCGCTTTCACCTCCGACTCCTGGGCCCTGAGTCCGTGCGCCGAGAGCGGTTGGGGGCTCGTCGTCATCTCGGCGTTGTGTAGCCCGAGCTCCTTCTCGAAGCCGATGAGCTCCAGGAGCCGCCGCGGCACGCGCACGAGCGAGGCGTCCTCGGCGTCGACGGCGTAGAACTCGTACTCGAACCCGACGATCGCCTGCGGGTTGTCGAAGGCGCCGTCGTCGAGCGCCGATCGCAGCTCGCTCGCCTCCGACTCGACGCGGGCCTGGTACTCCTCGGGATCGACCGCGAGCACGTCGGCCATCCGCGCCGCGAGATCCGATTCGGTCATGCCGGAGGTCCGTCGACCACGCCCTTGAAAGGTGCGTCTGCGCCTCGGTCGTTCCGCTCGCCCCGAGACGCTTCATCTGGGCCGCAAAGACGTTCCCTCCCGGCGGCCATCAGGGCCGCAGAGACGCTTCCCTTCCAGCTGCCATCAGGGTCGCAGAGACGCTCCCACCCGGCCGCAAAGTATGTTCGCTCGGTACGATCGGCTGGTGCGTTCGGGTTCTCCCCGTCCGCCCCGGCCCGTTCCGTCCGGACGTGCGATGACGGATAGCTTAAGAGGTGGCCGACGCCTACCCCGACACGATGGAGTTCGCCGCCTTCGCCGATCGCGCCCGCGAGATCGAGGACGAGCCGGCCGATCTGGAGATCGTCGACCTCGTCGCGGAGCTGTTCGGGACCGCCGGGGACGATCTCCCGGTCGTCGCGCGGTTCGTTCAGGGACGGGTCTTTCCGGCGTGGTCGTCCCGGAAACTCGACGTCGGGCCGAGCGCCTGCCACGAGGCGATCGCCCGCGCGGCCGGCCGGAACCTGAGCCGCGACGACGTCGAATCGCGGCTGGCCGAGATCGGCGAGATCGGCGACGTGGCGGCGAGTTACGATTTCGGCGGCCAGCAAGGACTGGCCGCGTTCGCGAGCGGCGCCGACGGCTCGGACGCCGCCGGGGGTGGCGAGCTCGCGGTCGCCGACGTCGACGAGACGCTGTGCGACGTCGCGGCGGCCGGGGGCTCGGGCAGCCAGGACCGGAAGGTCGACCTCCTTTTCGGGCTATTCAACCGCTGCTCGCCCGACGAAGCGCGGTACCTGGCGCGGCTCGTCCTCGAGGAGATGCGCATCGGCGTCGGTGAGGGGACGGTCAGGGACGCGATTGCGGGGGCGTTCGACGTCCCGGTCGAGGACGTCGAGCGGGCGCTCCAGGTCTCTAACGACTACGGACACGTCGCCGAGATCGCGCGAGCGGAGGGGGACGCCGGACTCGAGGCGGTCGAGCTGGAGATCGGTCGCCCCGTGCAGGCCATGCTCGCGCAGGCGGGTTCCGTGACCGAGGCGCTGGAAGCGTGGCCGGAAGCCGCGGTCGAGTGGAAGTACGACGGCGCGCGCATTCAACTACACTGCGGCGAGCCGTTCCGTGAAAGCGACGACGGCGCCGGTGAGGGAAGCGAGGCTGCCGTCGGCGAGATCGGCGTCTTCTCTCGCAACATGGAGGACGTGACGGCCGCCCTCCCGGAAGTCGTCGAGTTCGCCGAGGAGACGCTGGACGTCCCGGCGATTTTGGACGGCGAGGTCGTGGCGATCGAAGAATCCGGCGATCCCCTTCCGTTCCAGGAGGTCCTCCGGCGGTTTCGACGCAAACACGACGTGGCGAAAGCGAGGGAGGACGTCGAGGTCCGGCCGGTCTTCTTCGACTGCCTGCACGCGGACGGCGACGATTTACTCGACCAACCGCTGACCGCACGACACGACAGGCTCGAACGTCTTCTACGGGGCGGCGTTTCGGGTTCCGGCGATGCGGATTCCGGCGACGCGGATTCCGGCGACGCGGGTACCGGCGACGCCGGGGACGCCGTTCGGGCCGCGGATGACTCCCCGGCCGAGGAGGTCGAGGGACTGTCGCTGCTGTGGATCACCGACGACCCGGACGAGATCGAGTCGATCGACGCCGAGGCCCTCGACGCGGGCCACGAGGGGATCATGCTCAAGGACCCGGGCTCGGCGTACTCTCCAGGGCGTCGCGGCAAGCAGTGGCTCAAGCGCAAGCCCGACGTCGAGACGCTCGATCTCGTCGTGACGGGCGCCGAGTGGGGTGAGGGACGCCGAGCCACGTTTCTCGGGACGTTCGAACTCTCCGTCCGTGACGGCGACGACTACGCGACGATCGGTAAGGTCGCGACGGGCATCTCGGACGAGCAGCTCGCGGAGTTGACCGACCTGCTCGAACCGCACGTCGAGGCCGAAGCTGGCCAGGAGGTCGATCTCGACCCCGCCGTCGTGTTCGAGGTCGGTTACGAGGAGATCCAGCGCTCGCCGACCTACGAATCCGGCTACGCGCTTCGGTTTCCACGGTTCGTGACCGTTCGCGACGATCTGGATCCGCAGGGCGCCGATACGGTCGAACGGGTCGAGCGCCTCGCGGGAGAGTGAGTTCGGGTGGGTGGGTCGAGCGCCTCGCGGGAGAGCGACTTCGAGCGGGCGAGTCGAGCGCCTCGCGGGAGCGACTTCGGGCGGGCGGGTCGAGCGCCTCGCGGGAGAGCGACTTCGGGAGGGCGGGTCGAACGGCTCCTCAAACGAGAGATCGGTGGCCCGATCATCGGAACTCGGATTCGGCGCCCGCCTCGCCCCGGACGAATTCACGTTTGAGAAGTCATAAATCGGTCCGCCGGTTCGACACACACATGGACGCATACGAGCTGATCACCCGAAACGCCGAGGAGGTGGTCACTGACGAGGAGGTGCGCGAGCTGGCCGAAGCTCCCGCGGAAAAGCGCGCCTACGTCGGCTACGAGCCCTCCGGCGTACTCCACATCGGGCACCTCCTGACGGCGAACAAGCTCATCGACCTCCAGGACGCGGGGATGGAGGTCGTCGTGCTCCTGGCCGACGTCCACGCCTACCTGAACGGCAAGGGGACGTTCGAGGAGATCCGCGAGACCGCCGAACGGATGCGAGCCCAGTTCCTCGCCTACGGGCTCGACGAGGACCGGACCGAGTTCGTCTACGGCTCCGAGTACCAGCTCGAAGAGGACTTCGTGCTCGATCTCCACGAGATGGCGCTCTCGACCTCGCTGAACCGGGCCCAACGCGCGATGGCGGAGATTCAGGGCGGGGAGACCGCGACGGTCAGCCACGTCCTCTACCCGCTGATGCAGGCGCTCGACATCGAGTACCTCGACCTCGACCTCGCCGTCGGCGGGCTGGACCAACGGAAGGTGCACATGCTCGCCCGCGAGGAGCTACCCGACCTGGGCTACGACGTCCGGCCGGCGATCCACACGCCGATCGTCGCCGACCTCACGTCGGGGGAGGGGAAGATGTCCTCGAGCGAGGGCGTCACCATCTCCATGGAGGATTCAGCCGCGGACCTCGAGGAGAAGGTCAACTCGGCGTTCTGTCCGCCCGAGCGCGATCCGGAGGGCGACCTCGAGAATCCCGTCCTCGAGCTGTTCGAGTACCACGTGTTCCCGCGATTCGAGTCGGTGACGGTCGAACGCCCCGATCAGTACGGTGGAAACGTTACCTACGAGCGCTACGACGATCTCGCCGACGACTTGGACGTCGGCGAGCTCCACCCCGCCGATGCAAAGTCAACGCTGGCGAGCTACCTGAACGAGCTGATCGAACCGGGTCGGGAGGCGCTCCGGGAACTGAGCGGATGAGCCGATGAGCGAGCGCCACGGGACGGACGCGGGCGGCGGAGACGGTCCGGGGACCGGAACCCGGGGCGGGGACGGCCGCGGGGTTGACGCGGGCGGGGAGTCCCGAGCGGTCGACTGGCGCTCGCTGGCGGCGGTCGAGCGACTCCGGTACGTCGCGGCCGGACTGGCGTTCGCCGTCGCTGCCATCCACCTCTTCCATCCGGATCTCGGATTCCTCCGACTGGTCGAGCTGCTGGCGGCGGATCCGACGTTGCTATCGACTCACCCCCGGCCGCTCGCGTTCGTCCTGTCCGCGATCGCGATCATCGCCGGCGTCAACGCCGTCGCGATGGGCGCGCCCCGACGACCGATCTACGCCGCCGGTATGGTCCTCGTGTGGACGTACGTGCTCGGATACGTCGCCTGGCACTACTTCGGTCACGGGGCGTTTCTTCCGGGTCGCGAGGCTCATCACCACGACGCCCCGGCCCACGAGATGGTCGTGGCGCACCTCGCCGGCGATCCGTGGGCGCTGGCGGCGATCCTGACGGAACTGGCACTGTTCGTTCTGCTCGCGGTCCTCTTCGTCCGCGACCGCTGACCGACCGCGAGACGGTGCTCGCCGCCCTTGGCACGCAACCTGAAACGCCGACCCGGCCGATTGAAGGTGGTCGAGCCCTCGCACGCTCACATGAACGAGACGCGACGGGCGGTCCTCGAGTCCCTCGCGGGCGGACCGGTCACCGGTCCCGAGATCGCCGACGCGCTGGACGTCTCGCGGGCGGCCGTCTGGAAGCACGTCGAGGCGCTCCGGGAGGCGGGCTTCGAGATCGAGGGCGGTCCGGCCGGGTACGTCCTGGCCGACGTGACGGGCTACGACGCGGCGACGATCGAGTACGGTCTCGACGCGCCGTTCGAGGTCGAGTACCACGACGCGATCGAGAGTACGAACGCGCGCGCTCGAGAACTCGCCGCCGACGGCGCGGCCGATCTCGTGGTCGTCGCCGACGAGCAAATCGGCGGTCGAGGTCGGCTCGACCGCGAGTGGGCGTCGCCCGCCGGCGGCGTGTGGCTCAGCATCGTCTGTCGACCCGACGTGCCGCCCGCCCGCGCGCCGCTTTTCACCCTCGCGGCGGCGGTGGCGACGGCGGCGACCGCCCGCGAGGCCGGCGTCGACGCGCGGATCAAGTGGCCCAACGACGTGGTCGTTCCGGCGGACGTCGACCGCGGGTACCGCAAGCTCGCCGGAATCCTCACTGAGATGGAAGGGGAGACCGACCGCGTGGACTGGCTCGTCTGCGGCGTCGGCCTGAACGCGAACCTCGACGCCGAGAGTCTCCCCGACGGCGCGACCAGCCTCCGCGCCGAATCCGGCGACGTCGACCGCCGGACGTTCGTCCAGCGGCTGCTCGAGCGCTTCTACGAGCGGCGCTCGGACCTGGACGCCACGGTCGGGCGCTGGCGGGAATTGGCGCTGACGCTCGATCGACGGGTCCGGGTGACGCTCCCGGACGAAGCGATCGAGGGTCGAGCCGTCGACGTAACCGAGTTCGGCGCGCTGATCGTGGAGACGGAAGACGGTCGGGTCACGGTGACGGCCGGGGACTGCGAACACTTGCGTCCCGCCTGAGGGTCTCCGGACGATCGTCACCACTCCAGACGCGTCGTTCTCCGGTGCACAACCTCACCGATCTCCGCCTCGTCGGACGCCGCCGAGATATCCGTACGGTCCGACTCAGTCCACGCGCGCAATCGGCTCCCTCTTCGATTCCGTCGCCGATTGCGTTCCGACGCGGACGGTCAGTACGGGGATCGGCGAGGTCCGGACGACGCGCTCGGTGACGCTGCCGAGGAGGAGTCGGTCGATCCCGCCGCGGCCGTGGGTCCCCATCACGACGAGGTCGCAGTCGCTCGTTTGCGCTTCTTCGACGATGACTCGGCTCGGCGATCCCTCGCGAACCGTCGTCTCGACCACGAGATCGGGGGCCCGCTCGGCGATGAGTTCCTCGACCCGCTCGACCGCCGCTGATCCCTCGTCTCGCAGGGCGTCCCCGATTCCGTCCCACGCCGTCTCCATCGGGAGGCCGCCGTAGTTAGCCGCGTTCACCACGTAGACCGTTCTGATCGCGGCGTCGTGGCTGCGCGCCAAGTCGAGCGCGTGCTCGACGGCGCGCTCGACCTCCACGGAGCCGTCGGTGGGTACGAGGATCCGATCGTACATCGTGTGATGTGGTATCATACTAACGGCCACCGTAATAACAGTATCGCGGCATTCGACCCGGAAACGCGTCCGTGGGACGGATCGAGTTGTTCCCCGAACGACGGCCCGGTCGGCCGCGTCCGATTCGAGGCCGTCCGCCCGACGGTCCGGCGTAGGACGTTCCTGGGCCCTATACGGGAGTCTCCGTGCCAACCGTCCGTACGTTGGGTTGGATGCTCGTGGCCGTTCGCTGGCAGGTCGGGTGGGTCGCTTGCCGCGCGTTAGGCGGGTCGCTTTTTGGCAGGTGAGGCGGGCCGCTTGCTGCGCGTTAGGCGGGCTGCTTGCTGCGCGTTAGGCGGGCTGCTTGCTGCGCGTTAGGCGGG
>SKPV01000074.1 GCA_007119345.1 Halovivax sp. | reverse complement strand
TCGTCGTCTCCGTCGTCCATCCCGTCGTCGTCTCCGTCATCCATCCCGTCATCGACGTCTCCGTCGTCTTCCTCGACGGTGACCGACGCACCTTCGACCGGATCCTCGTCCTCGTTTTCGACCGTGACCGTGAGCGTGTGCTCGCCGTCTTCGTCGTCGAGCGCGTCGTCGTCTTCGTCGTCGAACGCGTCGTCGTCTTCCTCGCCGAGCGCGTCGTCGTCTTCCTCCCCGAGACCGTCGTCTTCCTCGTCATCTTCGGGCCCCTCGTCGCCGCATCCGGCGAGAGCGACGGCGGTAGCGGTTCCTGCGGCCGCGACGAATCTGCGTCGACTGAACATTTCGGGCGACATATCCCGGGATAGTACGGTTCGTCGGGTTGACCTGCGGCCTGCACCTGCAGCACGTTGATATCCCGTCGACTATCGTGGTCGGACCGATGATCGTCATCGGTCGGTGAACGCCCGGATCCGAAATGGCCGGTGCGTTCCCGTCGGTCCGCCGGCGATTCGGCGGTCAATTTTTACCGGACGCAGGCGCGACGGCGTCGTCGTCCGACCCCTCCACCGCCTCGTCTCTTTCATAAGATAGTTGTATGTTCGATACCATCATTGCCGCGTGAAACGTCGGATCGCGCTGGGCTTCCTGATCGCCGCCGTCCTCCTCGCCCTCCTGGTGACGCTCGTGGGTCGAGAGCAGGTCTTCGAGGACCTGTCGGGAGCGAACCCGACCGTCGTCGCGCTCGGGTTGGGGTCCGGCGCGCTCATGCTCGTCTTTCGGGGACTCGTCTGGGTCCAGTTTCTGCGGACGATCGACGCGTCGATCACTCGCAGACACGTCTACGGCATCTTCTTCTCCGCGATGTTCGTCAAGTACGTGACGCCGTACGGCCAGGTCGCGACCGAGCCGTTCGTGGCGTACATCGCCTCACGCGACGCCGAGATGGCCTACGAGGACGGGCTCGCGGGCGTGCTCTCCGCGGACGTGCTCAACTACGTCCCGTACTACTCGTTCGGGTTTTTGGCGATCGGCTGGACGATCGCCAACGGGGCCGTCGGGGCGGACATCCAGAGTTACTTGATCGCGTTTTCCGGCGTGTTCCTCGCGCTCATCACGCTCTCGTTCGTCGTCGTCAAGCGGCCGGGGGTCATCTATCGCATCGTTCTCGGGACGGTATCCGTCGTCCAGCGGCCGGTGAGCCGTGTCGCGGGCGGATTCGCCGCCAAGCTCTCGCCGGCGGCCGTCCGCGAGCGCCTGGACGGCTTCTACCGATCGGTCGACGTGATCGCGGCGGACCGGAAACTGCTCGTCGTCTCGACGCTGTACGCTCACGTCGGAATGGTTTTCCTGATGCTCCCGATCTACCTGGGCGGGCAAGCCCTCGGCTACGATATCGCTGTCTCGGTCGTCGTTCTGGCGGCCGCGCTCGGCAAGCTCGGGGCGTTCGTCCCCGCCCCAGGTGGACTCGGCGGCGTGGAGGGTTTCGTGACCGGCGCGCTCGTGATCCTCGGGTCGCTCAGCCCCTCGGCGGCATTTTCGATCGCGCTGATCTATCGGGTCTGTACGTACTGGCTCACCATCTTCGTCGGCGGCATGGGCGCGTTCGCGTTGGTCCTCCGACGGTGACCGTCGGCAGCCGATCCCGCGAGGCCCGCCGGTACGTCGACCGGGATGCGGTGGTGTGGGGCCCGGGAGACGCGGTCGAAGTGCCTTTCACGAGCGCCGGCGAACCGTCGCGCATGAAGATCCGGGGCGAGCGGGAGTGCGGCGAGTGCGGGACCCGCTGGTCGTACTACGAAACCGGGAGCGTCGGCTGTCCCGCCTGCGGCAGTCTGCGAAGCGTCGGACGCGACGACGAGCGTCGCGAGCACACCGACATGCCGGCCGAGCTCGACCTCACGCCGATCAGGGCCGCGGTCGACGACGCTCCTGTCGCCGAACTCGCCGAGCGGGCGGCGGACGTCTGTCGGGAGTACATCCGCCGTCGGGGTTTCGTCTCCGGCGGCGACCTTCGGGACCTTGACGACACGTACGTCGCCGCCCTGGAGTGTCGGCACGCGGCCCGCGCCGCCGACCGGATGCGGTCGCTCACCGAGGCCGAGGAGCTGTACGTCCTCGCGCTGCTTCGCGGTGCCGACCGCGGCGAACGACCGCCGACCGACGCGGTGCCGGCGAGCCTCCGGTCGGCCCGCGGACTCGCCGCAGCGGACGCGGTGGACGACTACCGACGCGACCTCCGAACGTGGGCCGAGGACGGGACGCTGGCGACCGACGAGCGAGCCGCGTTGGGTGCCCTCGGCGACCACGCGAAGCGGCTCAGGATGTTGGACGGCGAGGTGGCGCCCGAGAAGGCGACGTCGCTGCTGGCGGCCGCCCGGGAGCTGGCGACCGCCGTTCGAGACGGTGACGAGACGGCCCTGGCTCGCGCAGAGGATCGACTCGAACGACTGGTCTGAGCGATCGGTCGAACGACTGGGCTGGACGACTGGCCTGGGCGATCGGTCTGGACGGCTGGCCTGAGCGAGCGGTCGGCCCGGTGCCGCTCGACGGAGCTCCGGCCGACGGCCGATCACTCCACCCCGCCGACGCCGCTCGCCGCGTCCGGCAGCTCGTGGGCTTCGACCTCGATGTCGAGTTCCCTCAGTGCTGCCTCGAGGTGTTCGTCCTCGGCGTACTCGGCGCCGTCCGCCTCGCGGATCCGCTGGGTCGTCGCCAGGACCTCGGCCCGGCGGTCGTCGGGAATCTCGTACTTGTCCGTGGCGAGTTCGATGACCAGGCCGTCCTGGTCGCGGGTGTACAGCGACTGGAAGATGCCACGGTCGAAGACGTTGTAGCCGCGACCGTCCTCGTCGAGGGCCGCCATCACGTCCGCGAAGCGCTCGGGAGCGAAGCGAAACGCGAGGTGGTGGACCGACCCCACTCCCCCGGGCTGGGGTCGGGAATTCGACGGGCGATCGCCGACGAAGAACGTGAGAATCCGACCGTCGCCGGTGTCGAAGAAGAGGTGGGTCTGGGAGGGATCGTCGAGGTTCGGCTGCCGGAGGACGAGCGGCATTCCGAGGAGGTCGCGGTAGAACGCGATCGTATCCTCGGCGTTCGAGCCCCAGATGGTGACGTGGTCGGTGCCGGTGGTGTGGATCGGGCTGTCCGGCCGATCGGCGCCGACCGGAACTGGTTCGTCGGGCATGCGTGAATGTGACACCTCCGACGGGAAATAGCTGTGTTCGGCGGAACCCGAGGATTCCGGGGGTCGAACCCCGCGGGGAGTTTCGACTCGGGTGGACGGGGCTCCGAAGCTCGTCGTCCGATCCGCCTCAGGGTAACTCGACGTCGATACCCGCCTGCAGACTCGCGGCCTTCACCGTATTGTAGAGCAACATCGCGCGGGTCATCGGACCCACGCCGCCGGGGACGGGCGTGATCTTGCTCGCTCGCTCCGCCACGCTCTCGAAGTCGACGTCGCCGACGAGCTCGTAGCCCTTCTCCGTGTCGGCGTCGACGCGGTTGATGCCGACGTCGATCACGATCGCGCCCTCGCCGACCATGGAGCCGTCGATCAGGCCGGGGACGCCGACGGCGGCGATCAGCACGTCCGCCCGTCGAGTCTTCTCGGCGAGCTCGTCGGTTCGCGAGTGACAGACCGTGACGGTGGCGTTCCCGTCGTCGGCTTTCTGCAACAGGAGGTTGGCGAGGGGTTTCCCGACGATGCGCGAGCGACCCACGATCGTGACGTCCGCGCCCTCGGTCTCGACGTCGGAGGCCTCGAGGAGCTTCTGGACGCCGTGGGGCGTACACGGCCGGAAGCGAGCGTCGCCGGCGACCAGTAGACCGACGTTCTCGGGGTGGAAGCCGTCGACGTCCTTCCGGGGGGCGATCCGCCGGATGACCTCCCGGTAGTCGACGTGGTCGGGGACCGGATCCTGGACCAGGTAGCCGTGGATTTCGGGGTCGGCGTTCAACGCTTCGAGCACGTCGTAGAGCTCCTCGGGGTCGGCGTCGCCGTCGACGTCCACGTGTCGACCGTCGATGCCGACCTCCTCGCAGTCGCGCTGTTTCATGTTCACGTACGTCTGGCTCGCGGGATCGTCTCCCATCAGCACGGTGGCGAGTCCAGGCCGCGCGCCCGCGTCGGCGAGCGTCTCGATCGCCCCCGCGAGCTCGTCGCGAAGTTCACTCGCGACTGCGTTCCCGTCGATGATCTCCGTCATCACTCGTCACGCGGCGAGCGAGCGTAATCAACGCTCGGATTCGCGATCGGGCGTGCGGTCGACTCCGGTCCGTCTCGCCGAGGTCGCCGACTGCGTAAAACGCGTCCGCGTGCGTCCCTATCGCCGAACGATCTTCGTCACTCGTAGAGCGGGTTCGCCTCGCAGAGTGCGGCGACCTCGTCCTGGACCTCGGCGCGGACGCCCTCGTCGCCGGGTTCGTCGATAACGCGCGAGATCAACTTCCCCACGGTCCGCATGTCGTCTTCGTCGAAACCGCGCGTCGTCAGCGCGGGCGTCCCCGCGCGGATCCCGCTGGGATCGAAGGGGCTGCGCGTCTCGCCGGGGACCGTGTTCGCGTTCAGGACGATGTCGGCCGCCTCGAGGGCTTCCTCGGCGTCGCCGCCCGAGGTGTCCGGGTGACTCTCCCGGAGGTCGACGAGCACGAGGTGGTTGTCGGTGCCGCCGGAGACGAGCGAGAAGCCCTCCTCGGTGAGCGACTCGCCGAGGGCTCGCGCGTTCGCGACGGTCCGCTCGGCGTACGTCTCGAACGCCGGTTCGAGCGCCTCCTCGAAGCCGACGGCCTTGCCGGCCACGTTGTGCATCAGCGGGCCGCCCTGGCCGCCGGGGAAGACCGCGGAGTCGACGTCGTCGGCGAACTCTTCGCGCGTCATGACGATCCCGCCGCGGCCAGCCCGAATCGTCTTGTGCGTACTCCCGGTGACGAAGTCGGCGATTCCGACGGGCGACGGGTGGACGCCCGCCGCGACGAGCCCGGTGATGTGGGCGATGTCCGCCAGGTGGAGTGCGTCGACGTCGTCGGCGACGTCCTGGATGCGCTCCCACTCGACTTCGCGCGGGTACGCGGAGTACCCGGAGACGATGATATCGGGTTCGAACTCGGCGGCGTGTTCGACGAGCCCGTCGTAGTCGAGGTAGCCCGTCTCGGAGTCGACCTCGTACTGCTCGACCTCGTAGAGCTGGCCGGTGAAGTTCGCCGGGTGGCCGTGGCTCAGGTGGCCGCCGTGGTTCAGGTCCAGCGAGAGGATCTTGTCCCCGGGATCGAGCATCGCGAAGTAGACGGCCTGGTTGGCCTGCGTTCCCGAGTGGGGCTGTACGTTGACGTGCTCGGCCCCGAAGAGCTCCGCTGCGCGATCGATCGCGAGCTGCTCGACCGTGTCCGCGTGTTCGCAGCCGCCGTAGTAGCGCGCGCCCGGGTAGCCTTCGGCGTACTTGTTGGTCAGGACGCTCCCCTGCGCGTCGAGCACCGCTTCGCTGACGTGGTTCTCGCTGGCGATCATCTGCAGCGATTCTCGCTGCCGGTCGACTTCCGCAACCAGGGCGTCGGCGACCGCGGGGTCGACGGCGCGTACGTCCTCGTGGCGCATGGTGAAAGCCCCGCCCGGGCCGGCCATAAGTGTACCTTTCCGAAGGCGCTCCGATCGGAAAAATCGGTCCCCCGTCCGATACAACTAATTACGTACGGTGTCTTTCGCCGATCCGAATGATCGATTGGGAGGTGGAGCCTGACCACCTTCGCGTCGTAGACACCGACAGCACCGAGCTCCTCGTTTCGGGGGACCTGAGGGACGTCTCGGATACCGGCGCGGACGTCCCGCGGCCGATCGACCACGCAGTCGAAGCGACCGCCTCGGAACTGCGCTTTCCCCACGCCGTCGTCTACGTGCGCTCTCTCGCGACGGACTCGCAATTCGAACTGGATCCGGGCGGCGAGCCGCTCGAACTCCCTCCCGGCGAGTACCTGATCGACGTCGACACGGAGATCAAAACCTACGTGCGGTCCGCCGGCCGGATCCGGATCGAGAAGACCGACGACTTCGAGTGGGTGGTGATCAGTTTTCCGGAACGACGGCGCGTGGTGCTGGGGTTTCGGAGCCGCCACGAGTTTCCGGCGGGAACGATCACCGTCCCCGATGGCCCGGGCGCCCTCGCCAGGGCGATCGCCCACCTCGCATCGTCCCAGAAGACGACCGGGCCCGATCGATCGTACCCGACGCTTCGCGGTCACCCGCCCCTGATCGAGCGCGGAGACCGGTTCGAGGTTCCGGATAACGTCGCCTCCAGGACGCCCCGGACCGGAATCGAACTGGTACTGCCGGACCGATACGACCCGGTCTTCGTCACCGCGCCACTGGCGTACTACCTCCAGGCGGACGTCGAGACCGCGGCGGTCGATCGACCGGTGCTGGAGCTGCCGGAGGAGAACCGAGAACGTCCCCTCGAACCGCTTCCGGCGCTGGAACGGGACGTTGAGCGACTCCTTCGGAAAACGTTCTTCCTCGACTGTCTCGTGCGCAACGCGGGGCCGTACGGGACCAGGCTCTCGGAGGGGAGTCTCGTCGAGGCGCTCGAACTCGACGCGGCGGAGCTGTACGTCGCCTCGCCCCAACGCCGTCTCTCGACGTACCTCGACGTGCCGTACGAAGCGATCGAGCACAGACTTCCCGAGTGGCACCTGGCGACGTACGTGGAGCCCGGTCCCGAACTCGCGGAGACGATCCCGTTCCTCCTCGATCGGATGAGCGCGTGTTACCTGCCGCGGACGTCGGCGCTCGAGGGAACGGAACTGATCGAGCGCTCGCTGGAGGATTTCTACCGCGCCGATGGCGCGGAAACTCGGGTCGAGGAGAACCTTCGGGGGCGGCCGGGCGCCGGCGAGGTCGCCTCCGTGGACATCGTCAAGCCAGAACTCCGCAGCGGGCGGGTTCACGGCTGGCTCGCGGACGGCGTTCCGATCGACGTCTTCAAATCGGCGCCGGAGGCGTACTACAACCGCCTCGAGTACCTCGACGCGCCCGGCCGGCCCACCTCCATTTGCGTGATCCTCAACGATCCCGAGATGGGCGGAGAGCACGCGGACGTCTCCGCGATCTACCGGGACCGATCGGAGGACCTCACGATCGACGTGTCCGTCGAGGAGGGCTGTCGAGTCGCCGAGCTGGCCCGGCTCCTCGAGTCGCGCCACGACTTCGTTCACTACATCGGTCACTGCGAGGCCGACGGTCTGCGCTGTCCCGACGGGTTCCTCTCCGCCTCGAGCCTCGACCGCTGCGAGGTCGAGACGTTCTTTCTCAACGCGTGCGGCTCGTTTTACGAGGGAATGACGCTGATCGAGAAGGGGAGCGTCGCGGGTGCGGTGACGTTCACGCAGGTGCTCGACGAGCACGCCGTGAAGGTCGGGTCGACGTTCGCGAAGCTGTTGGTCAACGGATTCAGCATCGAGCGGGCGCTCGGGCTGGCCCGTCGTCGGATCATGATGGGGAAAGATTACGCGGTGGTCGGCGACGGCACCCACACGCTGGCCCAGGGAGACCACCGCGTCCCCACGACCGTGACCCTCGAACCGCTGGACGGGGGGGAGTACCTGCTCTCTGTCGAGTGCTTTTCCACGCAGGTGAAGGGGTCGTATTACTTCCCTCACACCGCCGATAACGAGTACGCCTACCTCTGTGGCAACGAGTCGAGCTTCATCCTCGACGCCGACGATCTGACGACCTTCCTCGCCGAATCGGAGGCGCCGGTAATTTACGACGGAGACGTCTACTGGTCACAAGAACTCTGGCCGCGACTCGAATCGTGATCGAGCCGTCCGTTCAGGGGCCGCCGTACGAACTGACTCGTTTCGCCCTCACCGCGGAATCCAACGGTCGAAGCGATTTTCCCACCCATCGAACGCGCTCGACTCCCCTCGACAGTACGTGACTGTGTTTGCCACCCATGCGGAACCAACGTTTGGCCGTTAACTATATAAGATTACCTGAAGCTCACGAAGAGGTGACGGTTTCGTCGTCGGGAACCGTCGGCAACACGGTTACGACGACGGACCACGCCGACCGTTTCGGCCGAAACTGGTCGACGATTCGATGCGTCGGGACCGGAAACCAACGGTGCGTTCGCTTCCTTTGAATGTTGGATGCGTGTTGCCGCTTGAGAGTGGCCACCAAAATTAAGTACCGAGAGGTGTTTTACTTCTCTATAGGCATGGACTCGAATTTACTAAATCACCAGATTGACGATATCCTGAAAACGATCCTAGAGGACGCGACCGGTGACGTGTACATGGTCAACCCGTCCCGGGACGCGATCGAGGAGTTCGTGTCCGTCGCGACCGAGTTCGACGGGGAGCTCCCGTCCGTTCACATGCTCGCCGACGAGCGGACGCTGAAAGACGTCATGGACGACTTCATCGTCGCGAGCAACGCGGCCGACCTCATCGACGCGGACGCGCTCGCGCTCCGCACCCTCGATGAGGCGCCGGAGAACTCGCTGCTCGTGACCGAAGGGTCGGTCGTCGCCATCGTCCACGCCGGCGATCGGGTCGGCGGTCTCGTCACCGACGACGAGGAGTTCGTCGACGCGACGATCGAGACGTACGAGGGTCGCTGGGAGGACGCCGAAGCGTTCAACCTTCGGACCCCGCCGATCACCCGGGTGCGCGAGACGCTCTCCGAGGAGATCAGCGCCGACGCCGAGGCCGACTTCAGCGCCATCCTCGGGTCGCTCGAGACGGCCAGAGGCGACGGCGACGGTCTCGACGAGGTCACGATCTCGCTGCTCGTCGCGGCCCGAAACGAGGCGCTGCTGTACGACATCAGCAAGTGGGGCGAGGACGTCGGCATCGCGTCGAAGGCGACGTTCAGCCGAACGAAGACGAAGCTCGAGGACATGGGCCTGATCGACACCGAGAAGGTCCCTATCGACGTCGGCCGCCCGCGCCTGCGACTGAAGATCGGCGACGAACGGCTGGCCGAGGCGGACAACGGCCAGCTCGCGACCGTCGCCCAGAGCATGTTGAACTGAGCGAGCCCCCGTTTTGCCGTCGGTCGACCGACCAGCGTCGCGTCCGAACCGCCCGGTCGCTCCGGTCCGTTCGGTCTCTCGCTCCGGTCCGTCTTCGCCCGCACGTCGGGATCCGTCTTCGCCCGCACGTCGGGATCCGTCTTCGCCCGCACGTCGGGATCCGTC
>SKPV01000270.1 GCA_007119345.1 Halovivax sp. | reverse complement strand
TCTTCCTCGCCGACGGCGTCGCTCGCCGGCGCCGGCGCTCCGCCGACCGTCGCGAGCACCAGTCCGATCAGCAGCGTCGCGAAAACGATCGACCGGCCGTCGGGAGGGGACACACCGTGGCCGATTCGCGTAAGATCCCATAAATTTGTTTGCTCGCGACCGGTCGGCGGTCACGACGACGGTCGATCCCCGCCCGCCGCCCCGGACGGCGCGGAATCGTCCGCGACGGCCGACTTCGCCGACCGAGCGGGCTCGCGGACGCCGGAGGTCGACCGCAACGCGAACGAGCCGGACGGATCGACGCCTACCAGTCGGCTTCTTCGACGTCGATCCAGATGTGGACCGAGTACTCCGTGTCGTCCATCGTCGGCTCGGCGGGCGCCTCGTCGGGGAACAGCAGCCAGACGACGCGGACGTCCTCGCCGGTCAGCGTCGGTTCGATCTCGTGGAGGTGATGCCAGCTCTCCTCGTGGGCGATCGTGGTCTGGAACCGATCGAGCTCGCGCTGCTCCTCGACGACGCTCTCGTTCCCGACCGTCTCGACCCGCTGTTCGACCACCACCACCGTGTAGTCGACGGTCCGGTGTTCGTGGTTGTCCACGCCGACGACGATCTCGGCCGCCTCGCCGTGCTCGAGCTCGGACGGGTAGTCGGCGGCGACGAGCTCGCCGTCGTCGTCCTCGGTGAGCACGTAGACCGCCGAGAACTGCTCGCCCTGGGGCGGGAACATGACCGCGAAGCCGACGCTCCCGAGCGCCAGCACCACCGAGGCCACGAGGAGGACGTTCAACACGGCGTCGCCCCGGGTGTCGGGCTCTAAGAGTTCGGATCGCCCGGCGGCGTACCACTCCCGGTAGGGTACCCGGAATCGTTCCTCGGGCGGCAACTCCCACCGACGCACGGCGCCGACGACGGTCGCGACGACGGTGAACCCGCTCACCGCGAGCATGATCGGCACCAGCCGGATCCCCCACGGCGTGAAGTTCAGCACGAGGCCGATCAGCGGCACGATCGCGATGCTCAGCCCGAACGAGAGCGCCACCCGCTCGATGCCGTCGATGCCCGACCGGTCGAGTCCGGGAACGTACGAGCCGAGACCGGCTTCGTCGGCGTCCTCGGACGTCCCGTCGTCGGCCGCGTCGGCGGCAGTTGGCGACTCGCCGGCCTCCGGAAACAGCGCCGCGATGAAGGCGTACCCCGGGACGAAGAGGACGAACGCGAGGCCGAGCGGGATCCGCAGCGGCGTCTCCCTGATCAGCGGTGCGAGCACGGCGACGTTCGTCGCCGCCACCAGCGCGAGCGCGCCCGCGAGGTCCGCCGGGAGCTCCCGAACCGGCCGCGGGAGCAGCATGCGAAGCGCCCGACCCTCTTCCATTCGACGCGACATAGCCGCCTCGCTGATAAAAGTCGGTCGGTTCGAACGGTCGACGGGTTTCCCACGTTCGTCCCGCGTCTCCGGGCGGTCGAGCGGAGCCGATCGGCTGGGAGTCGGGTCGCCATCCGCGCCAGCGTTCGTCCTCTCGGTCGGCCGTCGGCGTTCCTGTCGACGTCGCGCACTGTACCCGGAAGATTCGCGTTCTCCAAGCGATGAATCGGACCTTCTAGCGGCCTGCGAGGTGGTTCTCGACCCGTCCCCACTAGTACTAGTGGCGGAGTACTTCGGACGGGTCAGTGGCGGAGTCCGTCGGACGGATCTCGAGCGATCGGTCCGCGTGCCGACGGCTGGCCGAGACTCGCACGAATTCCCCGAAGCGTCGCCGGGAGGATCGCGGGACGCCTGGCCGGGAGCGGAGCTCTCTTTCGGGAGCTATCGGCGATCGTCTGTGGCGGGGTGCCCGACCGGTCGATCGATTCGGTTCGGACTCCGGCGTTCGTCGTCACGGCCCATGCCCTCGCGTGTCTCGTGGCTATCCGGACTCCCGTGCCCGCCGCCGGCCGGCCCGCTCACGACCGTCTCGATGATCTCCACCTCCTCGTCCTCCGTCACGTAATCCGCGTCGAAGCACGCGTGAATGATCTTGTGGGCGAGTTCGGGGTCGTCGAAGACGGACGCTGTGGACGAAGCGTTCGGCTGATTTCGCTCCATCGCATCGACGCGCCGGCGGAGCGATTCGAACCGCGCCGCGAGATGGTTCACTGACGGCCCGGCCTCGGTCGACGATGGGCTCCGCTCCCCGGTCGCGCCCGTCGTCGAGGGGGTGCGGTCACCACGCTCCTGCGTCTGGTCCCCGTTCGATTCGTCGCCGACAGACTCGTCCTCGCCCCCGAGCGACTCGTCCTTGCCCCCGACAGACTCGTCCTCGTCCCCGCCGTCGTCATCGTCGAACTGTTTCGAACCGTTGGCGTTGCTCCCGCCGTCGACGGCCGTCTCGGCCGAGTCGGCGGTCCGCTGATCGCGGCCATCGTCGGCGCCGTCGGTCGCCCGTTCATCGAGCGCGTCGGCACGATCGACGTCGAGGTCCTCGGAGGCCACCAGTTCGTCGACGAGCTCCTCGCGTCGCGACCAGTCGAAACCCTCGATGCCGCTCAGCCGCTGGCTGATCGTCGCGCCCGTCACGCCGAGTCGGTCGGCCAGCCGCGACTGCGTGGCGTCGGGCAGTCGATGGATCTCCCGGAGCGTCTCGCGCTGTTTCTCGGTGAGTGATGAAAAGTCGATCGTGGGTTCGACTTCCGCGTCGCTCGCTGAGCTCGCGTCGATCATGGCTGTCGAGGGGTCCGTCGGTTCTGGGGAGGTTTCGCTCGGCGTCGGGTCGTTCGCGGCGGATACCGCGGCGGCGCCGTCGTCGTCCGTCGGCGCCGATTCGCCGTCGTCGTCCGTCGGTGCCGATTCGCCGTCGTCCGTCGGCGCCGATTCGCCGTCGCCCGCGGCGTGGTTCGGCGACGGCTGATCGTGGTCCTCGGCGTCGACGGCCGGATCGCCGTACTCCTCGAGCACCTGTTCGACGAGACCGACGTTCGCGCCGCTGACCTCGTCGGCGATCGCTTCCATCGACGCCTCGGGCCGCGACGCCGCCGCGTCGAGGATCTGCTTGTGGACGACCGCCCGCGGAGTCTTCGGGGCGAGTCGGGATTCGCGCTCGGTCGTCGTGTGTGAGTCACTCATGGCTCCCACCACCAATCGTACGTGGCGCTACGGACGTCCCACGCCGGTGAATCAATTATACCTTTTCCAATAAATCGCCGCTTACTACGTTTCGTACGGAGTTGCCGTGAGACTATTCGTCGAGTCTGGCTCCCGCTGAGAGGTCGCCGCTGGTCGACGATCTCGGTCAGCAAGCGAGCGTTCTCCCGCTCCACGGACCCCTTCGACCGATCGCCGGTCGCCCCGCAGCCGCCCGTTCACGTGTCGCCGGTACAGAGCCGTTGCGCGCAGTCGAGGACGCGTTCGGCGTCGGAGCGCGTCACGGGCTCCGGGTCGAACGTCGCTCGCTCGTAGCCTTCGGTCACCGCCTGGAACAGCTCGTCGTCGCCGATTCGCTCTCGGTACTGCCGATAGAGCTCCCAATGGGTGACCGGTTCGCGAGCGTCGATTCGAGATCCGACCTCCGACCGGGTGGCGGCGTACGCCGCGGAGACGGCCGCCTCGGGCCGCCCCCGTGCCAGATGGTCGGTCGCCGCCGAGAGCAACGCGCCGGATGCGACCGGCGCGTGCCGGCGGGCGTCGCCGGATCGTTCCCGGCCAGCGTCGTCATCGACCGACCCCGGCGCGGCCGCACCTCCCTCCCGCCGCCGGTAGCGTCGCGCGAGCGCCCAGCTTCCGACCGCCGCGACGAGCGCGAGCGCCCATCCGATCGACAGCCACACCCACGTCGGCACGCCGCTGCTCGCGGTCGGAAACGTCACCGACGAGCGCGCCTCGACCCCGTCGAGACTCGTTCCGGTCCCGTCGTAGGCCGCCACGACGTCGACGTCTCCGTCGGCCATCCCGTCGGCGACCGTCACTGAGGCGTTGAACGAGCCGTCCTCGTCCGTCGTCACGGTCTCGACGGTCGTGCCGCCGACGACGATATCGATCGGCGCGTCGTCGACGCCCTCGCCCGCCGCCGTGAGCGTCCCTTCGACGGCGACGTCTCGCTCCCCGTCGCGGACCGCGGTGATCGACAGCTCGGGGTCGGCCGCCGTCACGGACACCGTCGTCGCGGTCGCGGTTTCCGCGAGCGCGCGATCCTCGAACGGGACCTCCACCCGGAGTTCGGCCTCGCCGTCGGCGACGGTCGGGGGAACGGTCGCGGTACCGTTGAACGACCCGTTCTCCGTCTCCAGGCTCCCGAGCGGTTCGTCGTCGAGGGTGACGAGCAGCGGCGCGCCGTCGACGGGCTCGCCGTCGACGGTCAGTTCGGTCGATACAGAGAGCGGTTCCCCCGGCGTGACCTCGTCCGGCTCGACGGTCGGATCGGCGATCGTCGGTTCGACCTGCTCGACGGAGACCGACACGTTCGTTTCGCTCCCGAGGTACGGCGACTCCTCGTCGGGCTCGTACGAGACGGACACCGACTCCGCGGTCTCGGCGATCGACACCGGCCGGTAGGAGAACTCGAACCCGCCGTTCGCGTCGGTGTCGGTCGATAACGTCCGATTACCGATCTCGAGTGTGATCGACTCGTCGGCCACGGGTTCGCCGTCCGCGGTCAGCAATCGCCCGCTCGCTTCCAGCGGGTCGACGAACGAGATCGCCTCCGAATCGGCCTCGATCTGCAGCGCCGTCTCGTCGAACTCGGCCTCGCGGATCTCCGCCTGCTCGGCCTGGATCTCGCGATTTCGCTCCTCGATCGCCGCCGCGGCCTCCTGCAGGTCGGCGCCGACGAGTTCGTCGAGGGCCGCGTACTGCTCCCGAAGCTCGCGGCTCGCCTCGTCAACCTCCGTCGCGAGCTCCTCGAGTTCGCGAGCGACCTCTCGCGCCCGCTCGTCCTCGTCGGCGTCGCGGGCGGTCTCGTAGCGCTCCAGGGCGTCCTCGTACGCCGCGATCGCGGCGCTGACGTTCTGGAACTCCTCGCCCGCGCCGCCGAACGACTCCGCCTCGTCGTCGTCTTCGTCCTCGTCGTCGGCCACCTCGACGTACTGGGCGTGTCGATCGGCGAACTCGTCGCCGACGAGTTCGCGAGCGCGCTCGGCTTCGCCCTCGCCGATCTGTATCGCTCCCTCTTCGAGCTGACTCCCCAGCTGCTCCGTCAGCCAGCTATCGAGCATCTCGTCCTCGTCCGCGTATTGCCCGTCGGGGTCGCGGTGGCGGACGGTCTCGTTATCGTCCTCGTCCTCCTCGACGACCGCCGAGAGGGCGTCGACCGCCTCGCGTTCGGACGGGCCCGCCGGATCGTCGTCGACGGCGACGGTGCCGGCGGCCGTCCCCGCGACGGCGCTCGCGCTGAACGCGAGCACGCACAACAGGACGACGCCGCCGGCAGTTCGAGTCACGAGGACCGGCTTCGCCTCGCAGGGAAAAACGTCTGTCCCCTCCGGGCGCCGATCAAGGTCCGATTATCCCGGCAAGCGCGATCGAGAACCGAGAAATTGCCGGATTTCGATCGCGTTCCGCGGTGGGACTAGCGTGGATCGCCGGTCGAACCGGCGATCGATGCCGAACGGCTCCGGTACCAGTACCTTCAACATCTCGCTCCGGTATGACAACGGTATGAACCCCACGCGTCGACTGTGGGCGATCGGCGGGCTGGCGGCGTTCCTCGCCGCGTTTGGCGTCCTCCTCGCCCGGCCGGTCGCCCTCGCCGGCGCCGCGTTGGTCGGCGGGTGGCTCCTCTCGCGGCAGTACCGCTTTCTCCGCGCGGCCGAGCGGACCGCCGACTCGCTCTCGGTGCGCCAATCGCCCGCCAGGACCGGCGTTCGCACGGAAGCGTCCGTTCCGGTCACGCTCGCGGCCGCCGTCGATCCGGACGGCCTCCCCGCCGACTTTGACCTCTCGATCGAGGCGGGGCTCCCGGCGGCCGCCCGCGCCGGTGACTCGCTCGAACTGGCGCTCGGAAAATCGAGCCCGGAGGCCGACCGGACGGCGACCGTGGAGTGGCCGATCGCCGGCCGTCACCGGTTCGACGCCGCGACGGTGACGGCGACCGACGGCCTCTTTCGGGAGACGTTCGCGGTCGGCGACCGTCCCGCGATCACCGTCGAGCCGCCGGGGCCGCGTGGCGTCCACGTCGGCGAGGGCGGCGAGCGCGTCGCGGCGATCGGCGAGCACGCGAGCCATCGGTCGGGATCCGGCATCGAACCCGCCGAGGTCCGCGAGTACGTGCCCGGCGACGCGGCGAGGCGGATCGACTGGAAGGCGACGGCCCGACTCGCCGCGCCCCACGTCAGGGAGCGCGAGAGCGAGTCCGACCGCCGGACGCTGCTCGTCGTCGACCACCGCAAATCGCTGGGGGTCGGGCCGCCGTCCGAAACGAAGCTCGACTACCTGCGGGCGGCGGCGCTCGCCACCGCCGCGAGCGCCCACCACCTCGGCGACCCGGTCGGCCTGGTCGCCGTCGGGGACGAGGGGATCACCGACCGGTTCGATCCGGACACGGGGCCGGCCGCCTACCGCCGCGTTCGGAGCGCCCTGCTCGATCTGGCGGCGACGACGCCGGTCGAACCAGACGGCGAATCGACTCGCACCCACGCCGACGCCGACGGGGAGGTGACGACGGGACCCGATCGGGACGTCGGCGAATCTCGGCCGTCCGGGGACGGCGAATACCGACGGTCCGGCGACGGCGAGCCGTCGACCGCCGGACTCGGTTCGTCGACCGGGGATTCCGTCGCGAGCCGCCGCCGCTCGGTCGGCGACGCCCGCCGATCGTTCTCGGCGCTCGCGGGGGACGCCGACCGGTTCGCCCGCGCGCTGCGCCCGTTCTACGCCGACCGCAGACCGTACCTGCGGCGCCTCGAGTCCGATCCCCTGTTCGGGGCCGTCCGGGCCGAACTCGGCCGGCGGACCGGCGGGGCCTGGCTGGTGCTGTTCGCCGACGACGCGCGGCCGGCGGAGCTCCGCGAGACGGTCACGTTCGCCCGTCAGCGGGGCTGTAACGTGCTCGTCTTGCTCGCCCCGACGGTGCTCTACGAGCCCGGCGGCCTGGCCGACGTCGAGCGGGCGTACGACCGCTACCTCGCGTTCGAGGAGTTTCGCCGGGAGCTCGCCCGGATGGATCGGGTGAGGGCCGTCGAGGTCGGACCGACGGACCGCGTCGCGGCGGTCCTCGAGTCGGGCGCCGCCGGGGGTGCTCGCTCGTGAGCGCCGCCGGGACGACCGGCTCCGCCGAGTTGGGCCGACCCGACCGGTCTGCGGGGTCCGCGCTCGCGGCCGCGACGCTCGTCGTCGCGTTCGGCCTCGTCGCCGGACCGATCGGCGTATTCGCGGGGATCGCGACCGTTGCGATATGGTACGCGGTCGGCGTCCCGTACGCGCTGGCCGTCGGTCACGTCGCGCTCGTCGCGCTCGTCCCGGGCGGAATCGATCCGCTTTCGTTCGCCCTCGTCGAAGTCGGGTTCGTGACGATCCTGCTCGCCTCCGTCGCCGACCCGGATCGCCGGCCGATCGCGACCGTCGCGATCGCGAGCGCCGTCGCCCTCGGGGGGACGGCCTGGCTCGTCCTCGCGTTCCAGCCGCTCTGGCTGGCGGCGGCGGCCCAGCTCGGCGTCCTCGCGACGGTCGCGTACGCCCTGCACCGCTACGAACTCGTCTCGCTGGGGCTGGTGACGGACGACCGCGAATCGCCGGGGACCGACGATACGCTATCCGACACATGAACACGGACGATCCACCTGCATCCGACAGATGAGCACGGACGATACTCCATCCGACAGATGAGCACGGACGATCTACCCGTCGACGAGCCGACGGACGCCGCCGTCGGGGCGGAACGGGCGAAGGAGGCAACAGCGCGCGACGACGAGGACGCCGTCGACCGCGCCGACCTCGTCGCGCGGGCCGAACTCCTCGCCGAGGAGAACCGCCGGCTCCGCGGGGAGTACGCCCGGGCCCGGCGGACGCGCTACCGGCGAACGGCGCTCGGG
Source organism: Halovivax sp. (assembly GCA_007119345.1). Lineage (GTDB taxonomy): Archaea > Halobacteriota > Halobacteria > Halobacteriales > Natrialbaceae > Halovivax. The sequence continues at coordinate 1,191 of SKPV01000270.1, read as the reverse complement.
CTCGTCGCCGTCGGAGTCGTCGCGATCGCCGGCGCGCTCGTCTTTCCCGACGCGCGCACCGTTCTGTTCGCCCTGGGCGCGACCGGCCTCTTCGGGGGCGTCCTCACCTACTATCTCACCCCGGAGCGATTCGTCGCCGCGGCCGTCGGCGAGCGCGTCTACGACGCGGGCGCGAGCAACCTGGCGGCCGTCGCGGACGAGCTCGGCCTCCAGGACCAACGCATCTACCTTCCGGCGGACGCGACCGGCTCGCCGCGGCTCTTCGTCCCCCAGCGGCCGGGCGCCCGACTCCCGGACGACCGCGACGGCCCCATCGTCACCGACGAGGACGCCCGGGGACTCCTGCTCGAACCGACCGGCGCACCCCTCTTCGCGGAGTTCGAGCGGGCGGTGACCGGCGACCCGGCGTCGACGCCGGCGCCGCTGGCGGGCCAGCTCGCCGACGCCCTCGTCGAACAGTTCGAACTCGTCCGCGGCGCCGACCCCGACATCGATCCGGACGGCGGCCGCGCGACGGTGGCGATCACCGACAGCGCGTACGGCCCCCTCGACCGGTTCGATCACCCGATCCCGTCGGTGCTGGCCGTCGGATTCGCCGTCGGGCTCGACCGGCCGGTCCGCCTCGACGTCGACGCCGGCGACGAGCGGGCCGACTGGCTGGTGACCTGTCGGTGGGAGACGAGCGACGCCGACGAGGACGAAGCCGACGCGACCGCCGCAAACGCCGACGAAGCGGACGCCGCCGTCGACGTCGACCGGTAGGCGACCGATCGACTCCCTCCGCGTCCCTGCCCCCGACGACGGGGCGCCGCATATCTCTCCCCGACGACGGGGCGCCGCATATCTCTCCCCGACGACGGGGAGCACCCGGGGCGCTTCGAAGCGCTTGCGGGAGGTAGCCGGTCGACGGTTCCGGTTCGGGCTACTCGTCTGCGGGACGGCCCTCGGCCGTCGCCACCAGCTCCTCCGGGTCGGCGCCCGGCGGCTCGACCTCCTCGAGAATGTTCTCCACGACGTCCACCTGACTCACGTCGCTCAGGTCGGCGTCGGTGCTCAGCACCAGCCGGTGACCGAGGACCTGTTCGGCGATGGCCTTCGCGTCGTCGGGGATGACGTAGTCGCGGCCGTGGATCGCCGCTCGCGCCTTGGCGCCGTTCAGGAAGGCCAGCGAGGCCCGCGGGGAGGCGCCGT
>SKPV01000210.1 GCA_007119345.1 Halovivax sp. | reverse complement strand
TCGTCTTCCTCGTCGACCGCATCGTCTTCTTCATCGACTTCGTCGTCTTCCTCGTCGACCTCGTCATCCTCCGCGACCTCGCCCTCGTCGAGTTCGAGGTCCTCGATGGAGACGTTCGAGAGTTCGAGCGACTCGAGTTCGATGTCCGAGAGGGTGACGTCCTGGACCTCCTCGTACTCGTCGTCGTTCGCGTCGTTCTCGTCGTCAGCCTCCTCGTCGTCCATCTCTTCGTCATCGGCCGCTTCGTCATCGGCGTCGTCCTCCTCGTCATCCGCCTCCTCGATCTCCTCCAGTTCCTCCGTGTCCTGGAGCTGGAGGGTTTCGACGTTCAGCTCCTCGATGGTGGCGTCCTCGATGGTGACGTCCTCGAGTTCGAGTTCTTCGACCTGTACGTTCTCCAGCGTTGCGCTCATATCCCCGGCGTGGGCGTCGTCAGCGCTCGTCGTCGCGGCGGCCATACCGGGGCCCGAAAGCGCGACGCACAGCGCGACGAGTACCACACCGATCGCCTGCAGTCGTGAGACCATGCACTCGAAGCTATCGGGGATGTCGAGGCTAAAACGAGCAGACTGTTTCACGATCATATCTCGAAAAACCACACTTTGGAATCGCCACACGTCAGGTAAGACTCGCTTCACTTCTCGGACAATTTACAGCGGTGTCGGATCGCTCCGCCGGACCCGTCGCCGTCGGCGATGGGGGGTCGAACCTAACCGGTTTGGCCTTGCACTCGCCGCGTCTGATTGTCAGCGCGGCGTGAACGCAACGTTTACCGACGCGCCCACGAAGTGTCGGTCGATGCGCGAGTGCTTCGAGCTCCGGGACGTCGACGCCGGCGGGCGAATCGGGTCGCTCTCGATCCCCCGCGCCGGCCGCAGCGTGGAAACGCCGGCGCTCCTGCCCGTGATTAATCCGCACTTGGAGACGATCTCGCCCCGACGGCTCCACGAGGAGTTCGGCGCCGAGGCGATCATCACGAACGCGTACATCTTTCACGGCTCCGAGGACTTCCGCGAGCGGGCGCTGGCGGAGGGACTGCACGACGTGCTCGATTTCCCCGGTGCGATCGTGACGGACTCGGGCTCGTTCCAGCTCGCCGAGTACGGCGAGATCGACGTCACGACCGAGGAGATCCTGGCGTTCCAGCGCGAGATCGGTTCGGACGTCGGGACGCCGGTCGACATCCCGACCCCGCCCGACGTTTCCCGCGAGCGCGCCGAGAGCGAGCTGGCGACCACGCAGGAGCGCCTCGAGCTCGCCGAATCCGTCGACACAGGCGAGATGCTCGTCACCGCGCCGATCCAGGGCTCGACTCACTGGGACCTCCGCGAGGCGGCCGCCGCTCACGCCGACGGGACCGACCTCGACGTCTTCCCCATCGGCGCGGTCGTCCCCCTGCTGAACGAGTACCGATACGCCGACGTGGTCGACGTCGTGGCGGCCGCCAAGCGCGGTCTCGGCGCCGACGCACCCGTCCACCTCTTCGGGGCGGGCCATCCCATGATGTTCGCGCTCGCGGTCGCGATGGGCTGTGACCTCTTCGACTCGGCCGCCTACGCGATCTACGCCAGGGACGATCGCTACCTTACGGTTCGAGGCACCCGCCACCTCGAGGACCTCGACCACCTGCCCTGTCCCTGCCCGGTCTGCACCGAACACGGCGCCGCGGGCCTCCGGAGCTTGCCCGACGGCCCGCGTGAGACGGCGCTGGCGGCCCACAACCTCCACGTCAGCTTCGCCGAGATCCGCCGGATCAAGGCCGCGATTCGGGCCGGCAACCTCCTCGAGCTGGTCGAAGAGCGCGCGCGCTGTCACCCGGCGATGCTCGACGGCTACCGGACCCTGCTCGATCACGCCGACCAGCTCGAGCGGACCGACCCGGCCTCGAAGGGGACGTTCTTCTACGCCTCCCACGAGAGCGCCCGGCGGCCAGAAGTGCGCCGCCACCACGCGCGACTCGCCCGCCTCGACGTTCCGGACGCGGTCTTCCTCACGGAGGGCCCGGACGCCCCGACCGACGAGTACGCGGAGTCCTGGCGGGTGGTTCCGCCGTTCGGGCCGTTCCCGCGCGCGCTCTCGAAGACCTATCCCCTCACCGCGGAGGTCCCCGAGCGGACCGACCGGGCGTCGATCCGGGCGGCCGCCCGGGGCGTGTCCGCGCTGGTCGAGGCGAACCCCGAAGCCGACTTCGGACTCGGTCATCGGGGCTGGCCGCCGGATGCCCTCGCCGCGCTTCCCGCGCGCGTCGAGTCGGTCGATCTGACGACCGACGGGTGAACTGCTCGACCCGTCGGCTGACGCCCGAACCGCTCGACCTAACGGCCGACGCCCGAACCGCTCGACCTGACGGCCGACGATCGATCCGATCGATCCGATCGCGGCGACCGGACCGGACGTCCTGATCGCGGCGACCGGCCCGAACGCGGCCAGGTCCGATCGCGGTGACCGGATCGGCCGATCCGCCGAGCGCCGTCGCGAGGGGAAACAGCGAAGAGGGTGGGATCGACTCGGTAGGGTAGATGCGCGACGCGGTGGACCGAAATCTGGACGCGATCGTGACGCACCTCGAGGGCGTCTTCGAGGCGATCCGCTCGCTCCTGGCGGCGACCGTCGACTCGCCGGAGGCGGCGCTCGCGATCGGGGGTGGCCTGCTCGCCGCGGTCGCGCTCGCGACCGGCGGCCGGCGGTTCCGTCGGTGGTGGCGTCGCCGACGGCAGATTCGTCGGTCCCGTTCCAGCCACGACCGAGCGCAGGCGCGCGAGCCCCCGGTCGAGATCGGCGACGTCGTCACCGCCGGCGTCCAGGAGTTCTCCCGACACCACTCCGGCGAGCGCCACGCCGTCTGCAAGGTCGAGGGATTCGTCGTGTTCGTCCGGGACCTGCCGGAGGGCCTCGCCCCCGGCGACGTCGTCCGGGCGAAGGTCCTCTCGTACAACCGCGGCCGGACGTCGGCGACCGCCCGGTACCTCGGGCGGTCGTGACACTCGGCGGCCGAGATACGGGGCGGTCGTGACACTCGGCGGTCGGGACGCACGGTTCGGAACCCTGCAATTTTTGGCGGTACGACGTGTTCGACCGGCCATGGACAGAGGATTGGTCGTCGTCGGAGACACGGACCGACACCGGGCGCTGCTCGAGACCGCCGGTCAGTTCGCCGCGGGCACGGACGCGGAGCTGGTCCTGCTGTCGACGATCACCGAGACCGAGTACGAGGACGATCGGGAGGCGCTACAGAGCTTAGAGCAGATCGAGGGCGCGACCTACGGGATCGAGGCCACCGAGGAGCGACTCGAACGGATCGCCCAGAAGGTGGCGAACGACGCGCTCGCGGACGTCGACGTCGACTATCGGATCGCCCCGCGGGTCGTCGACGGGGACTCGCTCGCCGACGACATCCTCGCGATCGCCGAGGAAGCCGACTGCGATCACGTCTTCATCCTGGGGCGCCGCCGCTCGCCGACCGGCAAGGCGATCTTCGGCGACGTGGCCCAGTCGGTCATCCTCAACTTCGACGGCCGGGTCACCGTGGATCTCGAGTAACGCCCGGCACCTCCCCGTGACACGTCACGACGCGAATCGAGAGCGAACCTTTAGGACCACCGGCTGGCTACAACGTGGAGAATGAGGGTGCCCGACGGCTCGGCGGCGATACGAACGCAGGAGATTCTCGACGATCTCGGACGCCAGGCGATCGAGGGGGTCGATCTCGACCGACCGATGGCGGACGCCAGCCGCGCCGTCGCCGAGGTGTCGGATACGGAGTGCCGTACGGCGGTCGATCTTCCCGACGCGGACGCCGAGGGAGACCGATGACCGAGTCGACCGGCGGTGGTCCGCACGTCCTGCTCGTCGAGGACAACCCGGGCGACGTCCGGCTCGTCGAGGAGGCGTTCCGCGACGGCGAAACCGGCGCGAGGCTCCACGCCGTCTCCGACGGCAGGGCGGCCCTCGACGTTCTCCGGGGGCGAGGGGAGCACGCGGACGCGCCGCGGCCCGACCTCGTCCTGCTAGACCTGAACCTGCCGCGGGTGAACGGCGAGGACGTGCTCGCCGAACTGAAGGACGATCCGGACCTCCGGACCGTCCCGGTGGTCGTCCTGACCTCCTCCCGGGACCGGGCGGACGTCGTTCGCGCGTACGAGCGACACGCCAACGCCTACATGACGAAGCCGGTCGACCCCGCCGAGTTCATCGAGTCCATTCGGGCCGTCGAGCGCTTCTGGCTCGGGATCGCCGAGGTGCCCGACCGACCCGACTGACCGCGCGCTTTCGACACCCCCGACCGTCCGATCGACCGTTCGCCTTCGACACCCCTCACCGACCCGACTGACCGCTCGCCTTCGATACCCCCGACCGTTCGACCGACCGCGCGCTTTCGACACGCTCTTTCGGCCGCCGCGCCCAGTGCGGGTATGACCGACCACTTCGAGGTCCACGAGCGCGACGGCGCGGCCCGGCTGGGCGAGCTCCGCCTGGCCGAGCCGCGAACGACGCCCGCGCTCGTCGACGACCTCCTGGACGACGCCGGCTCCCTCTGGGCCGCCGACCGCGAGGTCCCGGAGGGCGACCCGGCCCGGCTGACGATCCTCCCCCACCGGGCGTTCCCCGGCGGGACGGCCGCCGAGGTCCGCGAATCGTTCGCCCCCGACCATCCCGACGTCGACTACCCGAGCGCCGCCGTGATCTCCAGCGCGTCCCCGGCCGACCGCGGGACCGACGCCCACGTCGTCTCGGACGTTCAGTCGATCGTCGGCCACGGCGCCGCGCTGGTCGGGGCGGTCGTCTCGGTCCGCGACGCGGTCCCCGCCGACACCGCCGTCCTGTTCTCCGGCGTCGCCACCCCGCGGAACGTCGCGGTGCTCGCGTACGCCGGTGTCGACTGCTTCGACGAGGCGCGTGCGGTCGTCGAGGGCACCCGCGGGCGGTATCTCACGACCGAGGGCGACCGCCGTCTCGACGATCTCGAGGAACTGCCCTGCGCCTGCCCCGCCTGCCGGAAACCCCGCGCGGCGTTCACCCGCGAGGACTGCGTCGACCACAACCGCAACGCCCTCGCCGCCGAACTCGCGACGGTCCGCCAGCGCGTCCGCGAGGGGCGACTGCGCGACTACCTCGAGGGCCAGGCCCGCCACGACCAGTGGCTCACCGCCGCGATGCGCGAGCTCGACGCCCAGTGGGGCTACCTCGAGGAGCGGACGCCGATCCTCCGGGAGGCCGACCTCACCGCGGCCACCGAGGACACCCTGCGCCGGGTCGAGATCCAGCGCTACGCGGACCGCGTGACGACGCGCTATCGGAATCGCTTTAAGAACCCGCTCGTCCTCGTCCCCTGTTCGGCACGCAAGCCCTACAGCGAGTCCCAGAGCCACGGTCAGTTCCACGACGCGATCCGGTGGCGCGCCCACCTGGTCTCGATGACCAGCCCCATCGGCGTCGTCCCCCAGGAACTCGAGACGACCTACCCCGCCCAGCACTACGACTCCGTCGTCACCGGTCGCTGGTCCGAAGACGAGAAAGACTTCGTGAGCCGCGTTCTGAGGCGGTACCTCGAGCGGAACGACTATCCCCGGATCATCGCCCACGTCCCCGACGAGGGCTACCGCGGGATCGTCGAGCGCGTCGCCGCCGAACTCGAGATCGAGGACGACGTGACGTACACGGTCCCCCGCGGCGGTCACCCGACGGACGAGGAATCGCTCGGAACCCTGTCGGCCGCGCTGGAGGGCGAACTGAAGTATTCCAAGCGCGAGCGCGAGCACAACACCGTTCGCGCGATCGCGGATTACTTGCTCGGCGACGGCGCCGGCGACGCGCTGTTCGCCGACGTCGACGTCCGGACCACGAGTCGGTACCCCAAGATCCAGGTTCGGGACGGCGACGACACCCAGCTGGCGACCATGGTCCCCCAGTACGGGACCCTATCGTTCACCCTCGAGGGCGCTCGCCTCTGGCGCGACAGCGACGCGCCGACCAAGCGCGTCGAGATCGACGACTTCGTTCCCCACGGGAGCGTCCTCGCGCCGGGCGTCGTCGACGCCGACGCGGCGATTCGGGTGGGCGACGAGGTGCTCGTCGAGGGACCGAGTGCGCTCGCCGTCGGCCGCGCCGAGATGTTCGGCCGCGAGATGGCCGAGAGTTCGCGCGGGGAAGCGGTGGCGGTTCGTCACGTCGAGGAGCGATGAGGCGGGGGTGGGTGGGTGTCTGAATCCATCCTGATGACTGTCCTGTGAAACCACATTTTCAACCGGACGATGTCACTTTCCGCCGCTTCACGTGCATACGTGTCCGTCAGAAACTTCGTAGATTGGAACGGTTTCTGGACGGGTCTGCTGAATTCACGGCGCGAATGATGCACGAGATTTGGTTCGATCTGCGCCGGTAGCGATCGCTCAGCACAGGTAATGCAGCTATCGAGGCGGTTCTACGATGCCATTTATTACTGATATCAGCCAATCGAAGATCGTATGTCCCAGTTCGTCACAAAGGCCGCGGACGCCCAGCCCAAGGCGTACAGCGGCGTGAACTTTGAACTGCTTGCCGTCGGCGAGGAGTCGATGGTGACGAAGATGCTCTACGAGGAGGGGAACGAGGTGCGTCCGCACGACCACCCAAACGAGCAGAGCGGCTACGTGGTCTCAGGCCGGTACCGGCTGGTCGCGGCGGGCGAGGAGACGATCATCGAGGCAGGCGACAGTTACGTGATTCCCGGAGACGTCGAGCACGAACTGGAAGTGCTCGAATCGGGCGAAGTGATCGACGTGTTCGTACCGCCCCGTGAGGAGTACCGCTAAGGGCAATCTCGTGAGCCCCCAGCGCAATCCGGCGATCGGGTATCGGTGCAATCGCCCTAGGTTCGCAGGTGTAATGAGCGGATGGCTCACCGGTTTCGGCGTGAAACAAACGGAGTCGTTTGCTGTACCACCCTCTGTATCGGTCACGGCGCCTCTGACAGAGTTCAGGGAGATCGTTCAGGATCCCCTCCATAACTGACGCGAATATCGCACGAGGTCCGGCTCGAGTTCCGACGTTGGTGACCGCTCGGTACAGAGCGCTGCACTGATCGTCATCTACGCAGCCCGCGAAGCGATCGAGACACTGCATCGAAACAGGGATCCTCGAACGAACTCACAACTCGAGAGGGCTCTCGAGATCTGGATCGGCCTCGATGATCGCAGAGAGCGACGGTTGCAACTGGTCGAACCGCTCCGTCGGTACGACGTGTTGGCGCTCCGCATCGTATTCGATGACCCCTTCGGATTCTAACTTCGGGACGTGCTTGTGGTACATCGAGAGGCGAATCTCCGCGAACACCTCATCAGCAACCTCCGTAACCGCCGTTTGATGATTGTACTTCAGAATCGCTTTCGAGAGATCGTTGACCGTCAACGGACGGCGTTCTGCTGCGAGTACCGCAAGCACGATTCGACGGTGTTGGTCTCGACAGAGGTCGAGTACCGCGTCGAATTCGATGGAATCCCTGCTCATCACGTTCACCGTAGGTAGCTACCGCGGTTGGACTTGGCTTTTTAGTACCCAACCCCTTTTTAACTCCTATCGAGAGGGAGCTGTGACGTCCGTCAACGTACTCCCGAGGATCCGTTTGACTCCACGCCGGAGACGGGAGGCGACGGCTTGCTCTGAGATCCCGAGGTCGCCACCGATGTCCTCCATCGTTACCTCGCGCGGCGATTCGAAGTAGCCCCGCTCGTAGGCGAGCACCAGCGCCTCTTGCTGCTTCTCGGTCAACGCCGCCTCGGATGCCGTTTCGATCGGCGTGAGCGCGTGCAACTCGGTCAGCGTGATCGGGATGTCCAGCTCTCGACAGCGAGACTGAAAAGCGGCGATGTCGCTTCGAACGTCCCCGCGGATCTCGAACGTCCACCGCTCGTTCGTTCCGACGGCTTCGATGAGGGCGACCTTCGTCTCCGTCAACGCGGTCAGCACGTCGTCGTAATCTACCGCCCACTCGACGCGCAGCAGATGCTCATCTTCGACGGAGTCGATGAATTCGATCCGCCTCACACCCGGATGCTCGGTGAACGCTCCCTCGATGTCGTCGACGGCGGTCCCTCGAACCCAGAAGTAGGGAATCACCACGTCTCGTGCGGGGATGATTCGCTCCAATTCGACCGTCACGCCCGGCAGTCGTTCGAATACGGTTCCCAGGGGGAACCGTTCGGACGGTACAACGAAGGTAGCCTCGGTAGCCATCGACCGAACAGTAGCGCTTCGGTCGTAAATACTCACCACGAAGCAGCGAAAGCGTGGCACGGACTGACCCGATAACACCGTCTCCGCATCTCGTAGAGAGAATAATCACCGCTGCTGAACTCTGCCTCTACATCCAGTAGGCAGTTTATGAAAACAATGGGGTAGCTCGCCAAGGCTGGGCAAGACACAGGGCGCGTATCGGGCACCGACCAGTCCGTAGCATACTAGAATCGTCGTCACTCGCTGCAGCTGTTTCACGAGATAACGGTATGTGAACGCAACGCATATTGGGGCCGGGGTAAATCGTCGCATGGCCGACCCAACACCGTCAGACACGGAGGAGGAATTGCACACCGTCACGTCTCGAGATGGGATCGAAATCGGCTACTGGGTTTCCGGAGAGGGGCCTCCGATCGTGCTCGTCCACGGCAGCGGGGTGAGCGATCATCGGCGATGGGATATCGCCGGCGTCCGCGCCGCCCTGGCGGAACGCGTGACGGTGTACGCCCTCGACCGTCGCGGTCGCGGCGAGAGTGGCGATTCAACGGAGTATTCGTTGGACGACGAGGTGATGGACGTGATCGCCGTCGTCGAAGCGATCGACGGTCCGGTCACGCTGCTCGGCCATTCGTACGGTGCCAACATCGCGCTCGAAGCGTCCCTCCGAACCGACGCCGTCAGCGGCCTCATCCTGTACGAACCGGGTATCGCCGTCGGCGAACACGAGTTCACCGCCGCCGAGACCGTTGCCGAGATGAACGACCTCCTGGACGAGGGGAGAAACGAGGAGGCACTCCTGGTGTTCTTGCGCGAGATCGCGGGGCTCACGTCGGGAGAAATCGACACCTTTCGGTCAGATCCGAGCTGGCCGGATCGTGTGGAGGGTGCCCACACCCTCCCCCGCGAGGAGCAAGCGGTAGCGGAGCACGAGTTGCGTCCAGTCCGGTTCGCCGATATGACGACACCAACGCTGCTGTTGGCCGGCGGCGAGAGCTCCGACATCTACAGCGCCGCGACGAAAGCGGTGCACGAAGCGCTACCGAACAGTCGGATCACGACCTTCGAAGGTCACCAGCACGTGGCGATGAACAGCGAGCCGGAACGCTTCGTCGACGAGGTGCTCGCCTTCGTCCGTGAGACGGTGTAGCACAACGGGTGCTCCGTGGCGTATTCCGTTATCAGATCGTCGAGACCGAGCAGCGCTCGTTGGGTCGAGGAAGCAGTTGCAACTGACGACGAAGACGGGTCTAAGTGTGGGGTCTGCGCGTCACGATCCGCTCTCTCGTACCGCGCACGGTTCGTTCATCCCCGTCCAACCCCGCCCGCATCTACGGAACCGTCGCCGGTGGATTCGAACCCGTCGGAGAGGCGTTCGCGGCGAACCTCCGATCTCGGAACGAGTCGGGGCCCGCCCGTGCCGTCTATCACCGCGGCGAACCGGTCGTCGATCTCTGGGGAGGCTACCGGGACGTTACTGCCGAGGCACTTTCACTTGCGATGGGCGCCGCGGGCCTGAACGACGCGGCGGGGTCGCCGCGCCGATCGACGGGCCGGACGCCGGTTCGTCGAACGCCGGTCGATACCCCGCAGCGGTCCTACCGCGCCGTCGGCTCGTCTTCGGCGCCTTCGCCGCGCTCGGCCAGCATGGCATCGAAGATCTTGTCCTCGGCGGCCCGGAGGTGCTGGGTGAACGTCGCGGGCGCGATCCCCAGGCGCTCGGCGACCTCCTCGCCGGTCGTCTGGCGAGGCCAGTCGAAGTAGCCGGCGTAGACGGCCGTTTCGAGGGCCTCGCGCTGTTTCTCGGTGAGCTTGGCCTCCAGGGTCGCCTGGTCGGGAACGCGGGCGTCCTCGCGCTCGACCGTGCGCTGGGCCACGTACGAGGCGTCCTCGCAGACGTCCTCGACGCTCTCGATCACGGCGCCGGTGTTGCCCCGCCGCGGGAGTTCGACGACGATGCGGAGTTCGCCGTCGGCCATCCGCGCCGACGTCACCCGGCCGCCGTGGGTGGCGATCGACTCGAACAGCGGGATCTCGCGATCCGCGCGAAGTTCGACGTCGTAGGCTTCGGATCCAGGCGAGAGCACCCGGACGTCCTCGACGAGGCCGAACTCCTCGGCCGTCGCCCGGAACTCGTCGGGACCGACACCCTCGACGGCGCCGTAGATCAACAGCGCCTCCTCGCTGCGTATCAGGCGGTCGAACCGGATCTCGGCCTCCTCGCCGGCCGTCAGTTCGACCAGCGGGCTCGCGAAGCCGTCGACCTGGAACTCGAGTTCGAGGGCCTCGTCGCTCACCAGCGCCGCCTTCCGCTCGAGCGCCGCGATGGCGTGACCGACCACGTCGCCCATGCGTCCGAGGACCTCTCGCTCCCGCTCGCCGAACGAGCCGGCCTCCGGCGCGTAGACGTTGAGCACGCCGTACAGCAGCTCCTCGTGAGCGACCGGGATCGCCGCGGTGGAGCGGTAGCCTCGCGTCTCCGCGGCCTCCCGCCACGGCTCGAAGTCGGGATCCTCGAAGACGTCGTCGACGACGTGGACCTCGCCGCTGTCGACGGCTTGGCCCGTCGGCCCCTTCGCGGTGGCGCTGTCGTCGATCGTGATCGTGATCTCGTCGAGGTAGCCCTCCTCTACGCCCGCGGCGACCCGGGGGATCACCTGCTGGCCGCCGCGGCTGACCGCGCCGATCCAGGCGAAGCGATAGGCGTCGGCGGCGGCCAGACGGTCACAGACTGCCTGCTCGAGCGCCTCGCGGGTGTCCGTGGTGATCACCGCGTGGGCGATCTCCTGGCCGATGCGGTTCAGCCGGTTGAGCGAGGCGAGTTCCTCGCGCCGGCGGGCCCGTTCGCGCTGCTGGTGGCTGCGCTCGATCGCGTGGTGGATCGAGCGCACCAGGAGCGCGCTCGTCACCTCGTCCTTGACCAGGTAATCCTGGGCGCCGCGCTCGATCGCTTCGATTCCGGTCAGCTGGTCGGAGACGCCGGTCAGGACGACGATCGGCGTCTCCTCGATCCGCTCGTCGACCGTCGCGAGGGTCTCGAGGCCGGCGCTGTCCGGCAGGTTCAGGTCCAGCAGGATCACGTCGACGGGTCGCTCCGCGGCGGCGGCCAGCCCGTCCTCGAGGCGAGTTTCGTGGTCGACCGTCGGCGGTTCGGCGTCCTCGTCGTCCGGATCGATTCGCCGGGTGAGCTCCTCGGCGTCCCGGAACATCTCCCGGATCAGCCGGGCGTCGCCCGGATTGTCCTCGATCAGGAGGACGTGGAGTCCGTTTCCGGTCGCGGTCACGACTCCTCACCCCCGGCGCCCGGTAGCTTGACGATCGAGAACCAGAAGCGCTCGAACGACTGGACGGTGTCGATGAACTCGGCCGGATCGACCGGCTTCGTCAGGTACGCGTTCGCGTGGAGCTTGTACGATTTCACGACGTCTTCCTCCGCGGCCGAACTCGTGAGGACGATCACCGGGATGGTCCGCAGCTCGGGATCGTCTTTCAGCGCCTCGAGCACCTCGTCGCCGTTCATCCGCGGCAGGTTCAGGTCCAGCAGGACGAGGTCGGGTCGCGGGACGTCCCCGTACTCGCCGCGGCGCTCGAGAAACTGGAGCGCTTCCACGCCGTCGGTGACGACGTGGAGGTTGTTCTCGATCCGCGCCTCGCGGAACGCCTCCTCCGTGAGCCTGACGTCGCCGGGGTTGTCCTCGACGAGCAGGATTTCGACCGGCGTGGATCCCGGGCGAGCGTCACCCATCCCGACCACCGCCGATCGGCGGGCCTCGACCGGACGTCGCGCCGACGCCGCATCCACTCGTTCGATCCGGGCTCGTGTGCACCCGTGACGGTTCGTCGGCCGCACACTTGAGCGCGTTGCTCGGGCGCCTGTCACGCGACTTGCTGGGCGATTACGGTGGCCACGCCCGTTCGTGACGAGTACGCGTTCGGTCGATCCGCTTGCCCGCCCACGATTCGCCGTCGTCGGTGTGCACTCGCCCTCCCACGAGGGGAACCGACCCGGTCTCGGCGGCCGTCCGAGGGGAACCGAACCGGTCTCAGCCGCCGTCCGAGGCCGCCAGTCCGGTCTCCGAAGCGGTCTCAGCCGCCGAACGAGGACAGCCGCACCGTCCGGCCGTCGGCGAGGTACCGCCGGATCCGCGCCCGATCCCAGCCCAGCGGCGAGACGACGCTCTCGGCGGCCCGGACGAGCAGCGTCGCGTAGTAGTCGGCGTCGTACCCCGCCACGTCGCCTTCGATCGCCAGTCGAACGCGCTCGATCGTCCGTCGAGCGTCGTCGTCGACCACGACGTACTCGACCGACTGCCCGGGGTGGCGGGCCACGTCGAGGGCCTCGTACCGCTCGAGCGCGGCGACCGTGTGCGTCGACTGGCTGTACTCCTCGAGCCTCTTCGAGACGCGCTTCGTGATCGCGAGGTCGGCGGGGTCGACCGCGCCCCGTTCCAGCTCGCCGAGGTGCCGGCGCAGCCGGTCGCAGACGGCCGCCGGCTCCCGCTCGGCGTCGAGCGTCTCGACGAACTCGCGCTGGCGGTCGGCGACGTACGTCGTCGTCGAGCGCTGGCGCAGCTCGATCCCGCGGAACTTGTACTCGCCGCCCTCGCGCTTGCCGAAGTACTTGGTGAGCGCGCCCGCCGGGGAACCGAGCGCGCCCGACGATCCGACGGGCGTCGCGGTGGCGGGCGCGCTCCCCGCGGTTCCGCTCGTCTCCGCTGCGGCCCCGTTCGAGCCGCCGACCGTCGCTCCGCCCCCTTCGCGAATCGCCCCGCGAAGCGGGACGAAACAGACCCACTCGTAGGTGCCGTCGTGCTCGAGCGCGATCCCGACCTCGTCGCCGATCTCGCGGATCACGTCCTCGAGGGGCTCGGGTTCGTCGACGCCATCGCGCGGGGTCACCCAGAGGCTGTCGACGATGCCGTGGACGATCCGCCAGCCGCCGGCCTGGAGGCGATCCTTGGCGTCGAGCAGGATCCCGCGCGCGTAGGCGTTGATGGCCTCGTGGCACTCGATGCGACCGAACTTGGCGTTGCGGTAGCCCTGGTACCCGAAACAGGAGACGAGGACCCACTTGATCGCGCCAGACTCGCCGCGGAGCCGCCGCGCCTCGCTCTCCTCGAGCCCGCCGTCGCCGAGTCGTCGCTTGATCTTCGCCCGATGGTCGAGCAGCGTCCCCAGCACCTCGGGGAGGAAGCCGCTCCGTTCGCAGATCCGGTAGCCGAGCTCCGGGACGGCGTCCCGGGGCGTCCCGTCGGCGTCCGGCCGACAGCACGCGCAGTCGACCGTCTCCGGGCTCACGTTGTACTCGCGGATGATCCGCGGGTACAGCGACGCGAAGTCGATCTCGTGGACGTTCTCGTGGAGACCGACGTCGGGGGCGAAGGTGAAGCCGCCGCGGTCGGCGTCGTGCAGCGTCCGCGCGTCCTTGAATCGTTCGGGCTCCCACTTGTTCCACGGCGCGAGGACGCCCCAGTCGTCTCCGCGCGCGAGCTTGATCTGTCGCGAGGTCAGCAACGTCCCGATGCTCCCCCAGGCGGCCTCCTGGAGCGGTCGGCCGGAGGACTCGACCATGTACGCCAGCCCCGGCAGTCCCGACTGGTGCCAGAGGAAGCTGTTCGACTCGTCGACGATCGCTCGGCCGGAAACCCGGTATCGAGCCGGCGAGTGACCGACCGTGCCGTAGCTCTGGTAGGTGTTCTCGGCGGCCACCCGGATCCAGCCGGCCAGCCGACCGAGGCGGAACTCGTCGCCGAGGCCGACCGCTACCGCGGTCTCGGAGAGCAGGGGAACGAGGTCGGCGCTGCTCAGCACCAGCACGTCGGGATCCGCGCGATCGAGCCGATCCTGCAGCGACTCCAGCACGTCCACCGGCTCCCCGCCGAGGGTCTCGCCGTCGACCCGCAGCGCCGTGACGTCGCGCTCGACGAGCGCCCGCTCGTCGATCCGGATCCCCAGCGTGCGCAGTTCGCGACCCGGCGGTGACGTCCCGGGATCGACCCCCCGGTCCAGACAGTATCGGAAGCCGGGTGCGAGGTCGACGTCGAACAACCGGAGCGTCCCGGGCGCACGGTCGAGGGCTTCGCGTTCGATCCGGCCCCTGATCTCGTGCGCCAGCGCCCGAACCTCGCCGATTCGCGAGAGCGCCACCCGAAGCGCCCGCTCGGGATCCGCCCGCCCTTTCGTATCGTGTAATGTGGTGTATCGGCGCTCGACCGACGCGTCCGTCACCCTGGGATCGGCCGCGAGCAGCGCTCGCAGCGACTCGAGCGCGTCGTCGGGACCGGCGACGAAGAGGGCCGGCTCGTAGTCCGTCACCAGTTCCGGCTCGGCACCGTCGGGCGTCAGGTGCCACTCGCGGACCGACCCGTCTTCGAACTCGAACGTGTAGGGGCCGGGCGTCCGGTCACCGCTCATGGGTCACCGTTCTCGGCCGGTTCGTCGACGGCGTTCTCGAGCTCCGCCACCCGCGCGGACAGTCGCCGAAGTTCGACCTCGTGGGCCAGCAGCAGCGACAGCAAGAACGCACGCCCGGGATCCGGCGGGTTGGCGTGACCGGCCGCGTCCGCGAAGTTGCGCGCGCGATCGAACAGCCGGTCGAAGTCCGTCCGGTACTCCCGGCGGAGCGCCCGTCCCATCGGCTCCCACTCGGCTTCGATCCCGCGGATCGCGTCGCGGTAGGTCGGGTTCGTCCGTCCCATCAGGAATCGGCCTCCCCGTCTGCGACGGCTTCGGCGCCCGACGTCGGGCTCGAAGCGGCACCCGACGCCGACGGGCCGCTCCGGTCGAGCGACAGCTCCGGATCGAGCAGGCCGCGGTCGTGGGCCGCCACGACCGGATCGAATCGATCGGTCACGCCACAGAGTTCCGCCCAGTAGGGGATCGTCGTCTGCCAGTACCCGCGGTGCCAGTAGCCGGTCGGCTCGACGCCGTCGCCCTCGAGGCGCGTCCCCTCTCGGGTTCGCACGCACTCGAGAACCCGATCGGCGCGGTCGGTCAGCGTCGCCGGGACCTCGCCCCCGCCCGCCGTCGTCGTCGCCAGGACCGGCACGTCGAGCGCCCGGCCCAGCTCCCCCAGCGTCGCCGCCGAGGCCGCGAGCAGGTCTTCGCGCTCCCACTCCGGGAGGTCGTCGTCGCGGTACAGCGAGGCGACGTTCGTCGCGACGAGCAGCGACGACCGGGCGTCGGCTCGGCGGGCCACCGCCCGGACCAGCGAGTGGTGCTGGTAGGCGGTGAACGCGCGCGCGATTTCGAGACCGTCGAGCGTCCGCGAACTCGGCGCGCACTCGTAGAGGGCGTGAGTCGCCGCCGCGTTCCGGGCGTCGACCCAGTGGACGGGGCCGTCGGTCTCGGTCAGCCTGGCGCAGACGAGCCGGTGGACGATCGTCGACCGCGGCGCCGGCACGCGTAGCAGTGTCAGACCCGGTTCGAACTCGAGCTGGTGCATACGTCACCGTTTCCCTCCGGATAGGTAAGCGGGGGAGCGTCGTTTCCGCAATTTCCGAAACGCCGGCGGCCGCCGGCGGGAAGGCTTATCTCCCTCGCATTCGACGGGCGAACGAATGAGGGCGAATTCGCGATCGCGGCGGCGATTCCTCGGCCTGTCGGCCGGGGCAGCGGCGACGTCGCTGCTCGCCGGCTGCGCCGGCGGCATCGGGAGCGACGACGATCCGCAGGCACAACCGCTCGAACCGGCCGACTGGGAGGGCCTCGACGAGTTCGTCGTCGACGGTTACACCGGCAATTGGATCGGCGTCGAACCGGACGTCATCGAGGGGATCAGGAATCCGACCCTGTTGCTCTTCGAGGGCGAGGAGTACGAACTCACGTGGAATAACGCCGACGGCGGCGCCCACAACATCGCGATCTGGGACGAAGCCGACGCCGTCGTCGACGGCCACCAGACCCGGATCATCCGGGGCCGCGACGAGACGCAGACGCTCTCGTTCGAGGCGACGACCGAGATGCACCAGTACGTCTGCGAACCGCACAAGCGTTCGATGATCGGCTACTTCCGAATCGTCTCGGAGTGACCCCGTACCGACCGGGCGCGCGGCCGCTGAACCGTATCGAACGGGACGACGTCGTCCGATACGATCGAACGGGAGCAACCTCGTCCGATAGCACCGGATGAACCTGCGATCGCCCGACTGAACGGGAGTAACCCCGTCCGATAGCATCGGATGAACCTGCGACCGCCCGACCGAACGGGAACGACGTCGTCCGATAGCATCGGATGAACCTGCGATCGTTCGATACGATCGAACGAACGGGGAGCTGCGCGACGGAGTCGGGGAGACGGGAATCGTCCGATGCTATCGGAGACGCGAGGATCGTCCGATGCTATCGGAGACGCGAGGATCGTGCGGTGAGTCGGAGAGCGGATCGTCCGATGCTATCGAACGAAGACGATCCGGTCGTCACTCCCGCTCGCCGTCGACGATCCGGTAGGTTCGGCCGCGTTTCTCGCCGACGGCCTCGATCAGGTCGTAGTGGACCATCTTCGTCAGGTAGTTCCGGAGCGTTCGGCGGGTCTTCGGCTCGTCGACGTACGCTTCGTACCGTTCGTAGAGTTCACCCGGCGCGATCTCGCCGGCCTCGTCGACGAGGTCGTAGAGCACCCGCTGGTGGTCGAGCAGGCTCTCGACGGTCTTCCGGCGGATGGCGGTCCGCGCGTCCGGGATCGCCTCCGCGAGGAGCTCCCCGGAGAGTTCCTCGCGCCCGCGCGTCTGCGCGCGCCGGGCGGCTGACCGGAGGATCCCGATGGCCACGCGGGCGTCGCCGGCCGCCGCCTCGGCGATCGTCCGCAGCCCCTCCTCGTCGACGGCGCCGGGTTCGAGACCCTGTCGCGCTCGTTCGTCGAGGATGGCGACGAGTTCGTCGGTGCCGTATCGGTCGAACTGCACGCGGACGCCGGCCCGCAGCCGGGAGCGAACTCGGTCGTCGAAGCTGGCGAAGAGCTCCTCCTCGCGGTTGGCGATCAGTACGGGCGACACGTGGGGGAGCCGGTGGAGGTCGTACAGCGCCGCCGTCTCCTCCAGCTGGTCGACCTCGTCGAGGATCGCCACGAGCGGCGCGTCGTCGGCCGCCCGCAACCGCCCGAAGAGCTCGTCTTTCGGCGTCGAGCGGTGGACGTCGAACGACCGATCGATCGCCTCGAGGAGGCCGTAGAGCACCCGAAATCGCGTGTACTCCTGCCAGCAGTTGAGGTAGGCCACCCGGGCCGACGGCAGCTGTTCGCCCAGCCGGTCGAGGGTGTATCGGGCGATGCAGGTCTTGCCGACGCCCGTGGGCCCGAACAGGAAGGCGGGCTCCGGCCGACCGCCCGACAGCAGGGGCTCCAGGGCCTCCGAGAGCAGGTTCACCTCGTCGTGGCGGTGGACCACCTCGCTCGGGACGAAGTCCTCGCACAGGACCCGATCGTCGACGATCACGCCCACCCGTATTCGGTCCAGAATCTTAAGCCATCGTGACCGATTTCCGATTTTCCGTTGTGGGCGGTCCGTGCGCCGACGGTCGTCCGCGCCGTGTTCAGGGGCGGCGAGCGCGGACGCCCAGGCCGGCCACCATCGCGAGGAGCGCGACGACGGCGGCGCCGGCGCCGAAGCCTGGAAGCCCGTCGTCGTCGATCTCGCTCTCGACCTCGGCCGATTCGGGCACGTCGTCGGCCATGAGGTCCCAGGTGGCGACTGTGCCGTCGTCGCTGAGCTCGTGGGCGTTGTGGTCCGTGATTTCGCCGGGCATCTCGACGACGTAGGTCATGCTGATCTGATCTTCGAAGTCGCCGAACGCGTCGTCGAACTCGTCACCGAATTCGTCGTCGGCCGCGCCGTCGTCGGTCGCGTCGTCGTCAAACTCGTCCTCGGCGGCGTCGTCGAGGTCGTGATCGACGTAGCGGACGGTGTCGTCTTCGACCGTGACGTCGAGTTCGTCGACGCCGTCGGGGTCGACGTCGGTGACGAGGATGGTGATGGTCGCCGTGCCGTCGTCCCGGTCGACCGACGTCTCGATCGATCCGTACTCGTCGGCGTCGATGTCCTCAGCGAAGTCGCTCTCGAGGCTCTCCTCGAAGGAGTCGTAGCCGTCCTCCTCGGCTTCCTGCTCCATCATACTGAACAGCATCTCGTCCATCTCCATCTCGACTTCCATCTCCTCGATCTCGCCGTCCGAGCCGACCGTCGTCGTCATCGTTACGTCCAGACAACCCGCGAGGGCCAGGAGCGCGATGACGGACAGCACCGCAACGTCTAGTCTCGACATCGATCCCGACTTTCTAACCGGTCTACAAATACGTTACTACCCCTCCCGAGAGAAAATCACCGGAACCCGCGGATGCGACCGTCGCGAGCGCCGAACGAGCCCGGATCTGTGCCAACAGCCGTGACTCTCGTCGCGCCGCGTCCGTCCTCGCGCTCGCCACTCGTCGACGCTTCCAGTTCGATCTCCGTGAGGTCGGTTTCGCCGGTCGAATCGCCGTCGCAACGAGGGTTCCGTACCCGCCGGGTCCAGGCTGACGCGTCGGTATTTCCCTGCGCGTGCGTTCGATCGAGTCGGCGTGCCGGCGCTCGCGTGCGGAGATCGTACGAGCTCCGGTTGGGAACGTACGAGCGCCGGTTGGGAACCCAGCGAAAGGGGCCACCGGCGCGTATTTTTCAGCCGGTGCCGGGTGCTGCCGAATCGCGCCAGCGGTTCGATCAGGTACCGAACGACTTGGGGGTCTGGGAAAATTTTATATAATAAATTGGAAACTACGATACAAAATTCTCGGGTGGGGCCAGCCGGTCGGGGTGGCGAAATCGTCTCTCTCAGCGCTCAGAACTCGAGAATTTGGCGAATTAGTGACCGGAACCTTCCGAGGTTGCCGGCGATCACGGTCGCGACGGAGCGCTCGATCGGCGGATTTCGGACCCGTCGAGACCGGACCGGAGAGAACGGACGGTCGGCCCCGAACCGGGCGACCGATTCGCCATGGGGTCGATCGGCTGCCGGACGGTCGACCGCGTTCGATCGGCTGCCGGACGGTCGACCGCGTTCGGTCGCCTGCTCGCCGACGATGTGAGCCGCCCCGGGCGAACGGCGTCCCGGAGACACCGGCTCGGTCGAGACCTAACGCTCGATTACCGCGGTCGGTGGCGCGACGGACGGCGACGTCGACGGCGGGGCAACGGCGGACTGATCCGCCCGACGACCGGCCGTCGCGGACGTACGGTCCGCATACTAAACCTCGGCGTCGTCTCCGTGAGTCCATGCCCGTCCACGCGACGCTAACGTTCGAAACCGATCTCCAGCGTGAGATCTACGAGTACGTCGAACGCCACGGCGACGTCACGCTCGACGAGCTCGCGCGGTCGGTGCGGATCGAGGACGGGCCGCCCCAGTCGAAACCGGCCCGATCGGGGACCTACGCCCAGCGGGTCCGACCGCCGATGGAACGACTCCGCGAAGCGCTCGGCGCCCTCGAGAACGACGGCTACCTGGCCGTCGAAAACGGGACGATCAGGGTGGCGCTGGCGGCGACGCCGACCGACCACGACCTCGAGGGCGGGGCGATCAGGATCCGGCCCGCCCGGGAGGTCGACCGCGACGGACTGATCGGAACGATGCGGGCGGTCGCGAGCGAGGGTCCTTACGTGGTCGCCGAGAACGTCGCCGCTCGAATCCGGCGCGAGTCCGCGCTCGTCCGCGTCAACGCCGACCGATCGCGCGTGTTCTTCGTCGCCGTTCGCGACCCGGGCGACGAGGACGAATCGAACGAAGCCGGACCCGACGAATCGAGCGAGGCCGGACCCGACGAATCGAGCGAGGCCGGACCCGACGAATCGAACGCCTCGGGGCTCGACGATCCGAATCCCGAGGTCGTCGGCTGGCTCCACGTCGACGCGCCGACGA
Organism: Halovivax sp.; assembly: GCA_007119345.1. Classification (GTDB taxonomy): domain Archaea; phylum Halobacteriota; class Halobacteria; order Halobacteriales; family Natrialbaceae; genus Halovivax. Next base: position 6,410 of record SKPV01000210.1, on the reverse strand, counting down.
TGCCGGCGCTCGAGCACACCGCCGAGGTGACCGTCGGCGTCGATCCTGGGTCCCGTCGCGAGGGGATCGGCTCCCACCTGCTCGAGTACGGTCTCGAGTGGGCCGCGGACGTCGGCTACCGGAAGATCACCCAGAGCATCCCCGCGACGAACGAGGAGGCGATCGAGTTTCTGGAAGCGAACGGGTGGACCACGGAGGGGGTCCGCGAGGAGCAGTATCGCATCGGCGACGAGTACGTCGACGAGGTCCAGCTCGCGACCTGGCTCGACGAGGACTGAGCCGACTCCCGCACCTTCTTGCCGGATCGCGATCTATGGCCGCGTATGGACGAGATCTCGCTCGGCGTTCCGCGACCGCTGGTGGACCGGCTGCCCGACGATGGCGACGACGCCGCGGCCGACATGCGGGAGGCGGTCGCCGGCTGGGAGCGCCGGCTCAACGACGCGATCGCGGCGGCGGACGACCGGGAGGCGGCGAGCGTGCTGCTCGCCGCGGTCGAGCGCTTCGAGGATCGAGTCGAGACGTACGACGCCCACGTCGCGGAGCTTCGCGCGTGGGGACAGTCGCCGATCTACGCGCTGGCGTGGCGGACGCTGTACGCCGACCTGATCGAACAGCTCTACGACCACGAGGCGGTCGCCGATCGCCTGGACCGCGAGCGCAACGCGCGTCTCGTCGAAGACGGGATCCGGCTGCGCGACCTGTGACGCCGAGTCGACCGAGCACCGGATCGGCGATTCCCGGCCGCGAGCCGCCGCGGAGGCTGCCGACCGACGTTCGACCCGGGGGAGCCACAACGCCTATGTCCGATAGTTCGCTAACTGGTACCGTGGCTGCGAACGAGGGGAACGGTCCGGACGGCGACCGCCGGGCCGACCCACCGGACGACCTGGACCTGACGACCAGGGTACGCCGACGGGTCCTGCCGACGGTTCACCGGATCAAGGAACCCCTCGGCGGATTCGCCCAGTGCACGCAGGATCCGGACGAGTACGTGGGAACCGTCCAGCGGGGGCTCGCGGACTTCCGTGCGGACCTCGAGTCGATGGCGTTCACACCGGAGCCGATCGCCTCCCTGAAGGTCCACCGGGACGGCCGGCGGTCGGCGGGGAGCTGGGTCCGAAGACGGACGGCGCTGGCCGACTGGCAGCTCCACGTGACGCTGTACTGGAACGAGCGCGAGGCGATCGACGTGTTCGCCCACCGGGAGTACTCGTGGTTGCGTCACCCGTACAAACACTATCGAGGCGTCGGCTGGGACACCGAAGCCGGCGTCGAGCGGATGCGGTCGCTGCTCTCCTCGCACGGCGTCGGGTTTCGGGTCGACTGAGGCCCGGCGGTCGACGGTCTCGCCCGATCGGCGCGTTCCGATAGCTATTACGCGATTGACTCGTAACGCCCGGCCGATGACGCCCGTCCGGACCGTGGCGGCCTTCACCGACCTCTATCACCCCACGGTCAACGGGGTGACCTCCACGGTCGCCACCTGGCGCGAGCGCTGGGCGGTCGTACGCGACCGGATGCCCGTCGTCTTCCCGCGGATGGGCGATTACGAACCGGACGCGGACGAGTATCCGGTCCGGAGCGTTCGGGCGCCGCTGTACCCTCGCTATCGGCTCGCGCTGCCGCGGGCTCCCGAGGACCTCGAGCGACCGGACCTCGTCCACGTCCACACGCCGTTCACGCTCGGCCACGCGGGAATTCGGTTCGCCAGAAAGCGGGACGTCCCGGTCGTGGCCTCCTACCACACGCTGCTGTGCGATCGGGCCGACCAGCACGTGCCGGAGCCGCTGGTCGGGGCGCTCGCGGCGACCAGCCGAGCGTACGAGCGCTGGTTCTTCCGGCGGGTCGACCACGTCGTCGCGCCGACCACGTTCGCCAGGCGCCACCTCCGCGAGCAGGTGGGCGCCGACGTGCCGGTCCGGGTGATCTCCAACGGGATCGACACCGACTTCTTCCGGCCGGTCGACGGCGACGCCTTCCGGCGGCGATACGACCTTCCCCGGGGGACGCTGGTGGGCTACACCGGCCGACACGGCCACGAGAAGAACCTCGCGGAGGCGATCGGCGCCGTGGACGGAACCGACGCGTCGCTCGTCCTCGGGGGCGACGGCCCCGCTCGCGACGCCCTCGCAGAGCGCGCCCGGGAGGTCGACGCCGACGTCACCTTCCTCGACTTTCTCGACCGGGAGGAGCTGCCGGCGTTCTACTCGGCGCTCGACGCGTTCGTCTTCCCGAGCCCCGTCGAGACCCAGGGGCTGGTGGCGCTCGAGGCCACCGCCTGCGGAACGCCGGTGGTCGCGGCCGACGCCGGGGCGCTCGTCGACTCGGTGATCGAGGGCGAGACCGGCTACCGATACGAGCCGGGAGACGTCGACGCCTTCCGCGGGGCGCTCCGACGGACGCTGACGGAGGTCGATCGGCTGTCGGATCTCTGCCGACGGCGGCGGGCGATGCTCTCAGTGGAGCACTCGCTCGAGCAACTGGCGGCGCTCTACGACGAGGTGGCGCGGGACGGATAGCCCGTTTCGATCCGGTCGACGGTGTTAGTACTCGGTCGGCGGTGTTGGGACTTGACCGGTGGTATTGGACCGGCCGACGGTGTTGGGGCCGACGGTGTTGGGGCCGGCGGTGTCGGGACCTGGCCGCCGGTGCTGGGACCAGCGGTGTCGGGACCGGCCGGCGGTGTTCCCGTTCGGCTCCGATCCTGCCAGCGGGCCGGAACGATGCAGCCCAAGCCTTCAAATCCTCCCGCTCGAAAGGGCGGGTCATGGAGTACGCGGTTTCGCGCGACGGTACGACGCTGGTGACCCTCCACGAGGGAACCGACACCACGGCCTGCGACGAGGCGACCAATCAGCTCTCTGATACGCTCTCGGCGCTCGCCGACGACGGTGCGATCGCGGACTGGTCGATCGACGACGCCGACGTCTACGAGCACCCGGCGGCCCCGTTCGACCCGTACACGGTCTCGGTCGCCTTCTCGGCGACGGTCGTCGTGGACGCACCGGATCGGGAGTCGGCCGAGGCCCGCGGCGAGACGGCCATCGCGGAGGCGCTCGCCGCCGCCGGCGTCGACGCCGTCGAGTACACCTCCGGCGCCGCCGCCTCGACCGCCGGCTGAGCCCGCGACGACGCGGAGCACCGCACGCACGCGGACGTCGGGTGAAGAAGACTGCCTTCGGCGGCGTGCGGCCGGCGATCCGTCGGTCGGAAGCGAGCCGGCGCGAATCGGTCGGACTTATGGGTCGCGCCCCCGACCGTTTCCGCATGGAGCTCGAGTGTCGATTCTTCGCCACCTATCGCGAGGCCGTCGGTCGAAAGGAACTGGACTGGAGCGCCGACGACGACGCCAGGGTCGGCGACGTGCTCGCAGCCCTCGAGGCGGAGTACGAGGGCCTCGAGGGACGGCTGATCGCGGACGGCGAGATCCGTCCGCAGCTGTCCGTCCTCCGGAACGGTCGCGACGTCGCTCACCAGTCGGGCGCGGCGACGACCCTCGAGGAGGGAGATACGTTGTCGGTGTTCCCGCCGGTTGCGGGCGGGTGATCTCCCGACGGTCGTCGGTCGAGAGCGCGCCCGGGTTCGAGAGTCGCGTCGCCCGACCGCTTATGCGCCTGCCGGTCGAAGTGAGGCCGATGCGCGTCGAACGATCTTTTCGGGGGATCTCCGCCCGCCTCGCCCGCCGGTACCTCTCGAACCTCGGCGGGGAGGTGGTCGACGACGAGGTCGTGGTCGGCGACGGCTGGGAGGCGACCATCTCGACGGAGTCGGTCTCGATCGGCCCCTCCCTGACGCTGACGGAGGTGACGGTCGTCTTCGAGGGCGACGAGGGGATTCTCGAGGACCTCGTCGACCGCTTCGCCCGGAAGGCGATGCGCGCGGGAGGGTGACGATGGCCGGCGAACCGATCGAGGGACAGGCGTTGGTGCTCGCGGCGGCGAAAGCCAGCGTTCCGTCGACGCGGCTCCCGGACCTGATCGACGTGGCCCAGGCCGAACTCGAGGCGCGGGTGGAGCGGTACCGGCGCGAGTACGAGGAGCTCGACGTTTCGGCCGACGAGCTCGGGGTGCAAGACGAGGTCGCGGCCTCCGGCTTCCTGGTGGAGGGCGGTCACTGGGAGACCCTCGGCGAGGAACTCGGCTTCGATCGGCGAGAGAGCGACGCCGTCCGCCGGGCCCACGAGGAGCAGCTGCTGCGCATCGGGCGCCGGCGCGACCGCGCCGAGGAGTTCGACGCGGCGCTCGAGATCAGGGAGCCGGTGTTCGTCGCGGAGGGCGGCGGGTAGGAGCGTCGCTCCCGGCCGGGTCCGCGTCAGCGGCGATCCCGATCGTCGTCCGAGAACGCGCGCAGTTCGGCCGGGAGCGACGCGACCACCGTCGGCGGCAGCCGCCCGAGCAGTCGTTCCGCCACCGCCGGCAACGGCTTCCTGACGACGGCGTAGCCGATCGAGACGACGAGCAGGACGACCAGCAGATCGTGGACGCGACCGTCGAAGACGAGCAGACCGGGGAGCGCGAGGACGGCGGCGAGCGCGAGGTCGCCCGGGGAGCCGTCGTAGGCCACCCAGCGCCGGGGCCGGATCCACCGGCCGCGGACGTGATCGTACACCGCCCGCTCGGAGGTCGCCTCCCAGGGTCTGGGCTCGAGCCCGCCGCCGAGGGCGTCGGAGACGCAGTGGAGCGCCGCGGCGGCCAGGAAGACGGCGAGGGCGACCGTCGCGGTCGAGGGGGCGAGCAGTGCCGCCGGTGCCGTCAGCGCGGCGCCCGCCGAGTAGTAGACCGGGAAGTGCAGCGTCTTCCGGTGACCGGCGTAGAGGTCGAGATCGGGGAAGACGCCGCCCCAGATCGCGGCGACGGCCGCGACGAGGGCGAGCTCGGGGGCGAGCAGGGCGACCGCGGCCGCGATCGTCACCCCGGCGAACGCGTGCGTCGTGGCCATCATGGATGGGATCGGTAGGGGCTCGGGCCCTCAAATGTTCGTCGACTCGCGGGCCCCGCCCCGCGACGGACGGCGTCCGATGCAAGGTGTGCGTTTTACCGGTCCGACCCCGTATTCGAGCGTCCGACGGGAGCTCGATCCCGGGCTCCGTTCCGATCCCACGATGCCACGGAATCCGACGCGTCGACTGCACGGCGAACGGTCGAACGCCGTCCTCTCGTGGGCGGCCGTCGCGGTCGCCCTGCTGGCGGGCGGCTGGGGAATCCTCGAGGGTCGCGCCCACGAACTCGTCTACGCGGCGACGCTCGCGGCCGTCGTCCTCGCGCCGGCGGTCGCCCTCGAGAGCCGGCGAGCGGCGCTTCCCTGGGAGATCTCGGCGTTCGCGCTCGTCCCGCTGGTGCTCGCGGTGCCGTCGCCGGATCCGTTCGTCCGCCAGCTCACCTTGTACGCCGGCGCGGCGATCCTCGCGCTGGCGCTGACGCTCGAACTGCACGCGCTGACCGAGATCAGCCTCGAGCGCCTGCTCGCGGCGGCGTTCGTGACGATGCTCTCGGCGACCATCGCGGCGACGTGGGCGACGGCCACCTGGCTCCGGGATCACGTCGCGGGCACCGAGATCGTCGCCGGCAACGACCAGGTGATGTGGCTGCTCGTCGCGGCGGTCGCCGCCGGGCCCGTGGCGGGGACGATCTTCGACCGCTACTACCGCCACTTCCCGGGGGAGGAGCTCGTCTCGGCGCCGGTCGACGGCATCGAGGAGACCGACTTCGCGGCGATCGCCGAGATCGACGACCGCCCGACGCTCGAGGCGCGACTCCCGGTCTCCGGCTCCGTCCAGCGCGGGCTCGTCTGGGCGATGCGGACCGGCCTCGTCGGGATCGTCGTCGCGGGCCTCGCCGCGGTCGACCCTGGGATCGTCTCCAACGGGGCGAGCATGCTCGCGGTCTCCTTCGTTCCGACCCTGCTCCGCCGACGGTACGACCTTCCGTTCGACGCGGGGCTCGTGCTGTGGGTCACCCTCGCGGCGTTCCTCCACGCGCTCGGCTCCGCGTACCTGTACGAGCAGACGTTCTGGTGGCACAACGTCACCCACCCGCTGTCGGCCACCCTCGTCGGCGCGATCGGCTACGTCGCGATCCGAACCCTCGACGAGCACCGGCCCGAGATCCACCTCCCGCCGGGACTCGTACCCGCGTTCGTCGTGGTCTTCGTGATCTCGTTCGGCGTCTTCTGGGAGATCGGCGAGTTCGGCTTCGACCATTTCGCCGCGGCCACGGGCCTCCAGATGCCGCTGTCCCAGCACGGCCTCGACGACACGATGAGCGACCTCGTGTTCAACACGCTGGGCGGGATCGTCGTCGCGATCTGGGGGTTGCCGTACCTGACCGACCTCACGGACGCCGTGACGGATCTGGTCGACGGCCGGCCGGGTTTCGACTGACGGATCCGGTCGACGGCCGGCCGGGTTT
>SKPV01000064.1 GCA_007119345.1 Halovivax sp. | reverse complement strand
AGGGGTCCGTGATCGCCGCCTACCTGATCGGCTACCTGGAGACGATCACCGTGGCGGCCCTCGGTTCCGGCTTCAGGGGCATCTTCTCCCTGCTCGTGCTCGTCGTCGTGTTGATGGTGCTGCCACAGGGCCTCTACGGGAGGGAGTTCGTCCATGAGTAGCGAGGCGCAGGGGTCCGGCGCCGTCGCCGAACGAGTGCGGGTGGTCGCCGACGCCGTCGGCGACCACGCGGGCGCCGTCAACGAGCGGATCGAAACGGGTATCGACGGGGTCAACGGCGTGCTGGATCCGATCGCGGACGCGTACAACCGGACCCTCGGCGAGCATTTCGGCGAGGCGAACGCCCTGCAACTCCTGTTCCTGGCGGTCGCGTTCGTCGCGCTGGCCACCGCCCCGCAGTGGGGCGAGGGGATGCTCAGGGCGCTCGCGCTCGCCTGCGTCTGGGCGATTTTCGCGATGAGCTGGGACATCCAGAGCGGCTACACCGGCTACATCAGCTTCGGCCACTCCGTCCTGTCGGGGGCGGCGGCCTATACGACCGCGATGTTGCTCTACAACGTCGACCCCGAGTTCTCGCTGTGGATCACCGCGCCGGTATCGATCCTCGCAGCGCTGGTCGTCGGGCTACTCATCGCGATCCCGTCGCTTCGCCTGCACGGTCCGTACTTCTCCCTGATGACGTTCGTCGCCGTCCTGGTCTTCTACCGGCTGACGACCGCGTTCAGCGAGTACACCGGCGGCGAGATGGGAATCCGCGTCGATCGGATCAACACGACGGTCGCCGGCTCGGAGATCTCCATGTTCGACCCCGTCCAGCGGTACTACCTGATGTTCGTCTCGATGATCATCGTCGCGGTCGCGCTGACGTACGTCGCGCGCTCGAACGTGGGCCTAATCTTGATGGCGATCCGCGAGAACGAGGCGGCCGTCGAGGCGGCCGGCATCGACACGACGAAGTTCAAGATCTGGTCGTTCGTCCTGAGTTCCATTCCGATGGGCCTCGGCGGCGTCCTGCTCGTCCAGATGTTCGGTACGGTCGACCCGACGACGTTCGTGGTCGTCGACCGCAGCATCGAGATGATCGCGATGGCCGTCCTCGGCGGGATGAGCTCCGTTCTCGCCCCCGTCGGCGGCGCGTTCCTCTTCGTCATGTTGCGCGACGAGTTCCTGCTCGGACTGGGCCACACCGCCAGGTGGGTGGTGCTCTGGACGCTCGTGTTGCTGGTGCTGGTCTTCGCGAGGGAGGGGCTGTTCCGAAAGCTCTGGCACTTCCTCGGCGGCTCCGGCCGGTCGACCGGGGGTGAGACCGAGTGACCCTACTCGAGATCGAGGGCCTCACGAAGCGCTTCGGCGGCCTGACCGCGGTGGACGATCTCTCGTTTGCCGTCGACGAGGGCGAGATCGTCGGCCTGATCGGCCCGAACGGCTCGGGCAAGACCACCGTCTTCAACTGCATCATGGGCGTCCACGGCGTGACCGACGGGACCGTCCGGTTCGACGGGACCGACGTGACGGATCACAAGACCCACGAGGTCGTCAACGCGGGGATCGCGCGGGTCTCCCAGGAGTCGAACCCGATCGACCTCTACCCCGTGGGCGGGAACATCAAACTGTTCACGCTCCCGAACAGCATCTTCTCGTTCCGCGGCGGCGCGGAGGACATGGAGATCGTCTGGTACGCCTCCCGAGTCGGCCTCGAAGACCGGATCTGGGACTATCCCGACGAGCTGCCCCACGCCGACGTCCGCCGACTCGAGATCGCGAAGGCGCTCGCGACCGAACCCGACCTCTTGCTGCTCGACGAGCCGTTCGCCGGCATGAACCGCCAGGAGATCGGCGAACTCTCCGAACAGATCGAGGGCTTCCGGGAGGACGGCATGACCCTGATCGTCGTCGACCACAACATGAGCGGACTGATGCAACTCGTAGACCGAACCGTCGTGCTCCACAACGGCGAGAAGCTCGCCGAGGGCGTCCCGGAGGCGATCGTCGAGAACGAGGACGTCCAGCGGGCGTACCTCGCCGGGGAGGGGATCTAGATGGCGTCCGATCCGCTCCTCGAGATCGAGGATCTCCACGTCTACTACGGGAAATCCCACGCCCTGAAGGGCGTCTCGCTCTCGATCGACGAGGGCGAAATCGTCGGCATCATCGGCCCCAACGGCGCCGGCAAGACGACGCTACTGAACGCGATCGCCGGCTTCGTCGACTACGGGGGAACCGTTCGGTACAAGGGGCGAGATCTCTCGCTGGTGAGCACCCGTCAGGCGGTCCTCGACGGCCTGATCTACTGCACCGAAGATCGCGACCTCTTCCCGTTCTTTTCGGTCCACGAGAACCTGTTGATGGGCGCCCAGTTCCGCGAGGACCGCGACGCGGTCGAGGCCGACCTCCGCACGGTCTACGACCTGTTTCCCCGCCTCGAGGAGCGCCGCGAGCAGGAGGCCGAGACGATGAGCGGCGGCGAGCAGCAGATGCTCGCCATCGGCCGGGCGCTGATGGGCGACCCCGACCTCCTGATGCTCGACGAACCGACGCTCGGGCTCGCGCCGGTGATCATCCAGGACATCGACGAGGCGATCGAACGGCTCCGGGCGGAGGGGCTGACGATCTTCCTCGCAGAGCAGAACTCCACCTTCGCGCTCCGGCACGCGGAACGGCTCTCGCTGCTCGAAACCGGCGAGGTCGAACTCTCGGGCGACGCCGAGGAGTTCCAGGACAACGAGTACATCCGGGAGGCGTACATCGGGGTGCATTGAGTGGGAGTTTCCGAGCGTAGCGAGGAAACTCGTTGTTGCGAGTAGCGCGGGACCCTCGGGTCCCGCGGACCGTGCGAACGGGCGCGACGCGCCCGTGAGCAGACGGTGACCGCAGGGAACCGCGAGCGGCGAGACTCCAAGCGTAGCGAGGTGTCTCGTTTTTGCGAGCGGAGAACGGAGTGACCCGCGAGCGGCGACTCCGCGACCGGGCGAGGAAACTCGAAGTGGCGAACGGGGAACTCGAAACGGCGAGCGGCCTCGTCGCCGCAACCGGGGGTACCGTCCCTAGTCCTCCGTCCGCACCCCGGCGATCGACCCGTCCCCGATCTCGGCGAGTACCCGGTCGTGGAACGACTGGAGGGCGGCGCTCTCGTCTTCTGCCAGGACGACGTCGCTGGCAGACAGCGTGGCGAGGCCGAACGCGCGCGGGCTCGGAGAGTCGAGCAGCCGCCGTTCGACGCCGACCTCGCCGGCGTCGATCGCCGCCACCAGTTCGACGATCTCCTCGACGGTGAGCTTGTCCTCGAGAATCTCGCGGTAGGTCTCCTCGATGACGGCGAAGTCCTCCAGTCCCTCCGCGAAGCCGAGCAGCATCTCGCTCGAGACCTGCTGCTGGCTGGCTGACTTCTCGTAGCCCTTGTACCGCTTGAGGATCATCAGCGAGCGCGTCGCGTTGATCCGGAAGTACCGCTGGAGGAGGTCGGTTCCCGAGAGGGCGGATCGGAGGGTGTCGCGAACCCCGTCGGGATCGAGGTCCTCGAGGATGCCGACCACGTCGACCTTTCGGTTCAGCGGCATCGAGAGCACGAAGCCGTTGTCGGCCACCGCGACGCGGACGTTCGCGGTCGCCTCCTGGGCGCACCGGTAGGCGAGCAGCCGCGAGAGCCCGTCGTTGAGCTTTCGCCCGTAGTTCGAGTGGACGTAGTAGTGACGTTCGTACTCGTCGCGGTCGCGTTCGACCTCGATCGCCAGGCGTCGGTCCGTCGAGACGGTCTTCGGACCGGCGTACCGCAGCTGGTGGTCGAAGAGGCGCGCCAGCGCCCGGACGCTGTTATCGTCGAGCGGGAAGTCCCGAAGCCAGGCGCGGACGCGCGCGGAGTCGCCCGTCTCGTAGTGGGCGAGCAGTTCCCGCTGGAAGGCGAGGATCTCGCGGCCGAGGTCGGACGACAGCGGCAGCCGCTCGGAGTACCACGACGGCACCGTCGGCCGGGCGCTCGTGCGGTCGACGTACACCTTCGAGCCGCGGCGGTAGCGGTACTCGAAGTGGTCGCCGCCGAGGACGAAGACGTCGCCCTTCTTCAGGGTGTCGAGGTAGTCCTCGTCGAGCTGGCCGACCCACTCGTCGCCCGATCGGGTGTGGACGTTACAGGTGAACGAGTCGGGAATCGTCCCGATGTTCGTCATGTAGATCACCCTGGCCAGGCGGCCGCGCTTGCCGATCAGGCGCTCGCCGACGGGGAACTCCTCGTAGTGGTGCTCGCCGTCGGGCGGGTCGTTCTCGTCGCGCCAGATCTTCGCGTAGACGTTGCGGTCTTCCAGACCGGCGTACTCGGCGGTGAGGTATCGAAACAGGCACTCGAACCGCTCGTCGTCGTAGTTCCGGTAGGGGTAGGCTCGCCGGAGGATCGCTCTCACCTCCCGTTCCGGGCGGATCTCGGCGATGGCCATCCCGTAGACGTGCTGGGCGGCGACGTCGTGGGCGTTTGCTGGGATCGACACCGAGTCGACGAAGCCGTCCTCGGCCCGTTTCAGCATGACCGCGCACTCGACGAGCTCGTCGCGATCGAGCGCGATCACCCGGCCGGTGACGGTCTGGCCCACGCGGTGTCCCGCCCGTCCTACGCGCTGGAGCAGCGCGGCGACGGACTTGGGCGAACCGACCTGCACCACCAGGTCGACGTGGGGCATGTCGATGCCCAGCTCGAGGGAGGTCGAGGTGGTCACGACGTCCAGCTCCCCGTCCTTGAGCTTCCCTTCGATTCCCTGCCGAACGGCCTTCGAGAGGCTGCCGTGGTGACACCCCGAGTTCGACTCGTCGTAGGCGCCGAAGCGCTCGCGCAGCTCGTGGAGCACCCGTTCGGCGCCCGAGCGGGTGTTGGTGAACACGAGGGTGTTCGTGTGCTCGTCGATCAGCTCGTGAAGCCGTCGGTAGAACCGCTCCTGGACGAGGTCCCGGGGCGTGTTGATGAGGTCGTCAGTCGGGCACTCGAGCCGGAGGTCGAAGTCGCGGGCGAAGCGGGCGTCGACCACGTCGAACTCCCGGGGCTCGCCTCGCGGCGTTTCCTGGCCGACGAGGAACTCGCCGACCCGCTCGAGCGGATCGATCGTCGCCGAGCAGCCGATCCTGGTGAGCTCGCCGTTCGACAGCGACTGAAGGCGCTCCAGGCTCACCGAGAGGTGGGTGCCGCGCTTGCCGCCGGCGATCGAGTGGATCTCGTCGACGACGACGTACTCGACCGTCCGGAGCTTCTCGCGGAACTTGGGGGAGTTGAGCAGGATGGCGAGCGTCTCCGGCGTGGTGTTGAGGATGTGCGGCGTCTCCTCGAGCATCTTCTGGCGCTCGTGGGAGGTGGTGTCGCCGTGACGGATGGCGTGGCGAATCTCGCCGACGTCGTCGCCGCGTTCGGCGATGATCGACTCGATGCCGGAGAGCGGGAGCTCGAGGTTGCGGTGGATGTCGTTCGCGAGGGACTTGAGCGGCGAGACGTAGAGGCAGTAGACGGAGTTCTCGAGACCGTCCGCGCGCTCGCGGTCGCGTCGGAAGAGCTCGTTGATGATGGCGGTAAAGCTTGCTAACGTTTTGCCTGACCCGGTCGGCGCACACACCAGCGTGTTCGTCCCCTCGTGGATCTTGGGGATCGCGCCTCGCTGGGGCGGCGTGAAGAAGCCGTCGTTCTCGGGAACGTACTCGCCGAATTCGCGTATCCACCACTCCTGGACCGCGGGTCCGAGCAGGTCGAGCACGTCGCGATCCTCGACGCTCGCGTCGGGATCGTACGGCAGCCGCTCGTCGGGGATCGGCAGCCCGTTCCCGTTCATCAGGGATTCCTGCGGGACGAACGCGTAAGAGGGTTTGGCCAGCGCGGTGAAAGTGGAACGGCCGCGATCACGTTCGGGGGACCAGTTTGGTCGGAGGCGCGACCACTACGACCCATGATCGCGCTCGATCCGATCGGATACCTTCGGACCCCGTTCGAAACGCACGTCGACGCGCCTCGTCAGGGAACCGAATCGGACGCGAGGGGAACTATCGTCCTCGAGCCGGCGTACGAACCGGGCCTCGCGGGGCTGCGGGCCGGCGACGACGTCGAGGTACTCTGGCTCGCCCATCGGGCCGATCGATCCGCACTCCGGGTCCGGGACGGCGAACGGGGCGTGTTCGCCACGCGGTCGCAGGACAGGCCGAATCCGATCTGCCTGACCCGGTGTCCGGTGCTGGCGGTCGAGGGACGTCGCGTCTCCGTGGCCGGCGTCGACGCGCTGGACGACTCGCCGGTGCTGGACCTGAAGGCTCCGCTCCGGTAACGGCCGCTCGTTTCGGTGAGTGTTCTCCGCTCCGGTAACGGCCGCTCGTTTCGGTGAGTGTTCTCCGCTCCGGTGGCGACCCTTCGCTCCGGTGTGGGGTTCCGTTCCGGTGACGGCTCTCCGTTCGCCACCCGACGAGTTCCGCCGACGCAACGTTTTTCCACGAGCCCGATGGATGAATCGATATGCAGATCACCTTCCTCGGGACCGGTTCGGCGATGCCGACCGGCGATCGATACCAGGCGGGCATCCTCGTCCAGGAGGACGATCGAACCGTACTCGTCGACTGCGGATCCGGCGTGCTCCACCGGTTGCAACAGTCGGGCGTCGGGTACGAGGCCGTCTCGACGGTGCTCCTGACCCACCACCACCTCGATCACGTCGCCGATCTCATGCCCCTCATGAAAGCCCGCTGGCTCGCCGGCGAGGAACACCTCGAGATCGTCGGTCCCCAGGGGACCAAGGGACTCGTCGACGGGCTGCTCTCCGTTCACGAGTACATGCAGGACCGACTCGACCTCCGGGTCCGGGAGGTCGTCGCGGGAGAGTTCTCCGTCGCCGGCTTCGACGTCGAGGCCTACGAGACCCGCCACTCGCTGCCCTGTCTGGCCTACCGCTTCGACGATCGCTTCACGTTCAGCGGCGACAGCGAGGCGTTCGCCGGGCTGGCGAACTTCGCCGACGGTTGTGCGATCCTCGCTCACGACTGCTCGTTTCCGGACGACGTCGACGTCTCGAACCATCCCACGCCGAGCGAGCTCGGCGAGGCGCTCGCCGGAACGGAGATCGGCCGGCTCTACCTCACCCACCTCTACCCGCACACACAGGGGCGTCAGGAAGAGATGCGACGGTCGGTCGCCGAACACTTCGACGGCGACGTCAGGTTCGCCGAGGACCTCCAGCGCGTCTCGGTCACGTAGGGCGAGCCGGTGGTCCGACCGGGTCGACGCTCGGTCGGTCGGATCGGGTCGACGCTCCGTCGGTCCGACCGGGTCGACGCTCCGTCGGTCGGCGAACGGGGACGGGACCGCCTCCGAGGTGCAGTCGGAGCTGGCGGACGGTTTCGAGGACTCGCGACTTCGGATTCCCGCGCTCACTCCAGCCGGTACCGTAACAGCGCGGCGACGCCGCCCAGGTTCGAGAGCTGCTGGCCCGGCGGGAACTCGCTCGAGAAGACGGTCACCTCGCCACCTTTTTGCTCGGTCGTCCGGACGAGATCGTCCACGTCGACGCTCCACTCGCCGTCGGGACCGCGTTCCTGGCGCAGCCGCTCGTCGAGGATCAACAGGCGGTCGATGGCGCCGTACTCCGCCGCCTTCGAGACCTCCTCCGGGCCGTAGGCCGCCTTTGCGCCCTCGGCGATCCGGCGGGTGAGTTCGTCGATGTACTCGGCCTCGGACTCGATGCGGGTCTCCTGCTGGACGTCGGCGACGGCGCCGCGTTTGAGCACCTCGTGGACGCCCCGGTCGCCCACGCTCGCGGTGTCGACCATCGTCACGAGTTCTGCGACCTCGGGAGCCTCCCGTTCGAGGTGCTTGTAGGCGTCCTGCTTGGTGAATCCCGGACCCGCGAGAATGATCGCGTCCACGTCGAGGCGGCCGAGGACCGAGGCGAGTTCGGCCCAGAGCTCCGAGCGCTCGCGGGCGTACTCGTCCTTCCCGCTCGAGCCGGTGATGGTGGCGCGCTCTTCGGTGCCGTACTGGGCGACCGTGTGGACGTGCGCCCGCCCCTCCTCGACGGTCGCGATGGCGACGTCGGGGTTCTCGGAGGCCTCCTCCGCCTCCGCCAGGCGCTGTTCCTGGTCGGATTTCCACCACTTCTCGATCGAGAGCTCGTCTCGCTCCTCGACGTTGAGCGTGTGGTGGAAGCCGAGCTGGTCCTCCCGGGAGCAGGCGACGATCTCGCCGCCGACGCGAAGGCGGTTGGCGAAGCGGTGGAACTCGACGTCGTCGACGGCGATGGCGACCCACATGGGTTCGCGCTCGCCGCCGGTGTCGCGCATCTGGTCGTCGTTTCGCTGGATCCGGCGGGTGGTGTCGCCGGCGACCCGGTCGCCGGGTTCGAGGACGTACTGGAGGTGCCAGAGGTCGTCGACGCTCTCGGGGACGACCGTCACCCGCTCGCGGCCGCCCTCGACTCGCTCCCGGTCTCTGACCTGCATACGTGGGAGGTTCTCGGGCGCCCGGTAAGTGGGTGACGACTCGGCGCGCCCGACCAGGGTGCCGCGGTCCATGCGGACGGTCAGGGCGCCGAACCCGACGCCGACGGGTCTGCGCCGCCGTCGGCCGGCTCCTCGTCCGAGCGGCCGCCGCGGGTCGAGATCGCGTCGTCGTCCTCGCCGCCTCCCCCGGCTTCCGGGGATTCGTCGGCGAATTCCGGCGACCGCTCGCCGCCTTCGGGCGACTCCGGCGTCTCGGTCGATTCGGCCGACGGTTCCGGCGACGCCTCGGTCGACGGGGGCTCCTCGACCGCCGGCCCGTGGCCGAACTCTCGCCCTTGGGGGCCGCGTTCACGACGTCGTACTCGAGACCGAGCCCTCGCGGCCGTCGAGGTCGATAGTCGTCCGGACGGCTCCCGTCCTCGAAGGGGTGGTTTCGGTCGGGATCGGGTGCTTGAGCGGTTCCGCGATCGGTACCGGACCGCCCGCGAAGGGGCGGCGCAGGCCGGGATCGATCCGGACTGACACCGGTTCGCTGCGACGAGATGGAAAGGTTCTCCGTCCGACGGGTCCTGCACCCGCCCGAAATGGGGAGCCGATTCGACACCGACACCGTGGCGACGTACCTCGACCGGTACGCCGAGACCCAGGGCGTGCTCCCGGACCGACTGGAGACGTTCGGCGACCGGTACCGCGAGCAGGGGTATCTCACACGGGAGCAACTGTACGAGCTCGCCTACGAGAACTCGACGCGAAGCGCCTACCACGTCGAGTCGAATCCCGAAACCCGTTGCCGGGAGGTCACCGCGAACGTGCTCGCGGTCGACGACGACTTCTCGAAGATCCAGCTTCTCGCCGGCCT
>SKPV01000083.1 GCA_007119345.1 Halovivax sp. | reverse complement strand
TCGAATCCGCCGACCGCGAGCGCACGCTGGCCGCGCCCGCGACCCGCAAGCTCGCCGAGGAGGAGGGCGTCGACCTGAACGCCGTCCCGGCGACCGAGGAGCGCGACGGCGAACCGTTCGTGACGCCGGAGGCGGTCCGCGAGTACGCCGAGGCCCAGCGGCGGGCCCAGGAGGCCGACGCCGAGGCCCTGGCGGCCGGCGAGACCGGCCAGCGCGAGCGCCGCGAACCGTTCACGGGCGTCCGGAAGACCATCGCCGACGCGATGGTCCGCTCGAAGTTCACGGCCCCGCACGTCACCCACCACGACGAGGTCGACGTCACCGAACTCGTCGAGACCCGCGAGCGGCTCAAGCCCGTCGCCGAGGAGCGCGGCATCCGGCTCACCTACATGCCGTTCATCATGAAGGCGGTCGTCGCCGCCCTCGAGGAGTTCCCGGAGATGAACGCGGTGATCGACGACGACAACGAGGAGATCGTCTACCGCAACTACCACAACATCGGCGTCGCCACCGCGACCGACGTCGGGCTGATGGTGCCCGTCGTCGAGGACGCCGACCGGAAGGGGATGCTCCAGCTCTCCTCGGAGATGAACGAGCTGGTCCAGAAGGCCCGCGAGCGGACCATCAGCCCCGACGAGCTCCGGGGTTCGACGTTCACGATCACCAACATCGGCGGCATCGGCGGCGAGTACGCCACGCCGATCCTCAACTACCCCGAGTCGGGCATCCTCGCGGTCGGCGAAATCAAGAAGAAACCGCGCGTCGTCGAGCGCGACGGCGAGGACGTCATCGAGCCGCGCCACGTGATGACCCTCTCGCTGTCGTTCGACCACCGCCTGATCGACGGCGCCGACGGCGCCCGGTTCGCGAACGAGGTCATGCAGTACCTCGAGAATCCCGAGTTGCTGTTGCTGGAGTGAATTCCGGCTGCGTTCCTCTTTGATCCGGTCGAAGTGCAGGTCGATCCCTCCTCACGCGCTTCAGTTCGGCATCTGACGATCACGACCATCCGCCGATCCGCGTGATTGCACCGCTCTGCAAATATTTGCCGAATATCCCGGACGTCTAAATATAATTATGGGACCACGACTGGTTGCAATGCCAACAGGAGATGCCCCTCAGAAGGAAGGGTGGTGTAGATCCATTTCACGGCGTACCGTCCTCGGCACCTCGGCGGCGATCGCTTCGGGAGCGGTCCTCGGACACGTATCGGCCCAGCCCGACGACATTACCGTCCTGAAGCTTCGCGGATCGTACCGAGATCCGCTCTCGATCGAGGAGCTCGACAAGTCGCGCGCCAACGAACTGTCCTCGTTCGTCAACGCAGGTGGCGATCTCGGCGAGTACGGACTCAAGGAGTTGGATTCCCTCCCGGGTCACGTCGATCTCGTCGCCTATAATCTCGTTATCGACGCCGACGGTTCGGTGGCGGAAAATTACGTCGAGCGCGTGAAACCGATCGGTGCGGACAATACCGGGATCGGAACGTCCGGACTCGACGAAACTGCCACCGCATCCAAGGCGGACGAGTTGTTGGAAGAGACGATAACGAAACTGGAAAACCGGGACCGTCGATCCGTTACTAATAGCGGCGCGGATCACGATTTCGACGAGTTGCAGCGACTCGGCGGTGGCTCGGACGTGTCGATCTGGTCCGAACAGGCTCATTACGGAAACGTGAAACGAATGCATGAAGTCCGGAGTATCCCCGGCGAAAGCGATCAGTACGCCGTTCGAGCGGGGGCCAAAATGAACTCGGGGTACAACCTCTGTAAGAACCGAAATAACGACGAGTATTGTACGACAGGTCGACCGGAGTACCGGAACAGGAATTGCGAAATCGAGGTCGATTGGGGAGATGGCAGAAACGTCGGAGCGGACGACGTCGCACCGCAGAACGAGATCGCCGACGGCACCACTGTGACGTTCGGCGGGGCGGTCACGAACGATTCAGTGGGCGCGAACTACTCCTACAGCGAGAGTGCGAACACTCTCGCAGAGACCTCTGATACGAGTACTGGAATAGCGGCACATCGGGTGCGGCTAAAGCCGGCGACAGTTGCGGGTCGTACCATCGCCCAATTCCAGTCGTACAGCGCCGGGGAGAGAGCAGGATCCTGTTTCGGTGGGAAAAAGATCGTGGAGATTACCGTCGATCCGACGTGGGACAGACCGGTCCGCCCGTATAGACTACTCCCTTACTGGAACCGGACCCCGCGCGGCACTGTTGTGAAAGACACCCTTGGCCACTATTGTGGCGGATAAGGAAAGAAGGTTCACCCACTCCAAGTAAAATAGAACTCATCATTTCTTTAGAATCAGATCTACAGTAATTGAACTTTTGTCATTTTCGGCCTGGGGGGAGGGGACTCACTAACCGGAACGGCTACCAATTGATTTATCGGGTGTAAAATTCAGGTCATTCCTATGTTAGGGATAAAACTAGTGCTGCTCGGAATGCAAGTGTCGCTCGTAGGGGTGATATTTGATGGTGAACCTCACTTCGGTCTCATCTATTTTGGATTTTTCCTGTCACTTCTCGGGCTCGGTATCGATTATATTATAGATATGGAAATCCCAAGAGAGATCTAACTTCGATTCGTTCACCTGTGGACACCGAGGGTTGCATGCCGGCGTGGCGCGCAGACATTGGTCGTTCTGTTCATCGAAACGTAGGCGTCTTGGTACCGTCGTGAACCGCACGCCTTCGGAGAGTTAATCGAACTCCGCTCGGCGATGACGCTTCCGTTGTCGTTCGACCCCGCCTGATCGACGGTGACGGTGTCGCAAGTCAAATCGGTGTATTGATAAATCCCTCGAGAACTCCGTGCTGTTGGTGTAGCCGACGATTCAGGCTGCGCCGATCGAGGTCTCGAACCCACCCGCTGAACGCCGTATTTTGGTCGGGGATTCGATCCGCTATCACACCGCCGCCACCATCATCACGGTCCCGAAGCCCACGCACCAGACCGCGACCGCCGTTCCGAAGCGAACCGCCGGATCGTGGTGCCCGGCATCGACGACCGAGAGCGCGCACAGCGTCGTTCAGACGACGGCCGCGAACGCGACGTCCGACCCGGATACGGCGTCCGACCGGACCCTCACCAGACGGGAGGGCGCACGCGCTACAGGCTACTCGCTTGCCACCGGTCGATTCGGTGCCCGACACCGGCCGAAACCGACAAACCGTTCATCCCGCGCCGCGATCAGGTCGGCATGGCTGACGTTCGCTTCGAGGACGTGCGAGCGGCGCGCGAGCGGTTCGACGACGAGTCGGTGGTCCGGGAGACGCCGATCGAATCGAACCGGTCGCTGTCCGGGATGGCGGACGCGACGGTGTACCTGAAGATGGAGCACCTCCAGCGGACGGGCTCGTTCAAGACGCGGGGCGCGTACAACAAGCTCGTCCGGGTGGCCGAGGCGGGCGACGTTGAGCGCGTCGTCGCCGCGAGCGCGGGCAACCACGCCCAGGGCGTCGCCCTCGCCGCGACGAAGGTCGGCCTGGACTCGACGATCGTGATGCCGAAGGACGCCCCGCAGGCGAAGGTCGAGGCGACCCGCAGCTACGGCGGCGACGTCGAGCTCGTGGGCCGGGACTTTCGGGCGGCGATGGACCACGCCCGGACGCTCACCGAGGGCGGTGACGTCGCGTTCGTCCACGCCTACGACGATCCGGCCATCGTCGCGGGCCAGGGGACGCTGGGCCTGGAGATCTACGAGGCGCTCCCCGCGGTCGATACGGTCGTCGTCCCGATCGGCGGCGGCGGGCTGATCGGCGGGATCAGCGTGGCGCTCGCGGAACTGGACCCGGAGATTCGCGTGATCGGCGTCCAGGCCGAGTCGGCGGCGACGGTGCCCGACAGCCTCGACAAGGGGATCCCCCAGTCGATCGACGACGCGGAGACCATCGCCGACGGGATCGCGACCGGCGGCATCTCGGCGCTGACCTTCGGGCTGATCCGCGAGCACGTCGACGAGGTCGTCACCGTCACGGACGACGAGATCGCCCACGCCACGCTGTTGCTCTTAGAGCGGGCGAAACAGCTCGTCGAGGGCGCCGGCGCGGCGTCGGTGGCCGCCGTCCTCTCCGAGGACGTGGACGTCGCGGGTGAGACGGTCGTCCCGGTGCTCGGCGGCGGCAACATCGACATCGCGATGCTCCAGACCGTCCTCGACCACGCGCTGACCGACCGCGAGCAGCTCTTGCACCTGCGCGTGCGCATCACCGATCGACCGGGGAAGATGGAGACCGTCTCCGGGCTCATCTCCGACCACGGGGCGAACATCCGGACGGTGCGCCACGACCGCGCGGTCGACGACCTCCGGGTCGGGGAGGCCTACCTCGTCTTCCAGATCGTCACGAGCGGCTCCGAGCACGCCCGCTCGGTGATCGAGGCGATCGAGGGCGCGGGCTACGAGGTCGCGCGGGTGAACTGAACGCCCGGGTCGGCGCGAGGAAGGCCCTTTTCTCCGACCGTCTCGCCCCGGACATTGACAGACGTTCACGTATCGAGCGTCCCGCTGTTCGGAGCCGCAAATCTTGCGGCTTTTTATGGCTCGACCGTGCAACACAAGATATGGTCGTCGGAGACGTCACTACCGGAACGGACGTGCTGGTGATCGGCGCGGGACCCGCGGGCTACGTGGCCGCCATCCGGGCCGGCCAGCTGGACCTCGACGTCACGCTGGTCGAGAAGGAAGCCTACGGGGGCGCCTGCCTCAACCACGGGTGCATCCCGTCGAAGGCGCTGATCACGGCCACGGACGTGGCCCACGAGGCGGGCAACGCCGAGGAGATGGGGATTCACGCCGATCCCGCGATCGACCTGGCGGGGATGGTCGGCTGGAAGGACGGCGTGGTCGATCAACTGACCGGCGGGGTCGAGAAGCTCTGTAAAGCGAACGGCGTCGCCCTGTTGGAAGGGACGGCGACGTTCGCCGACGAGAACACCGCCCGGATCTCCCACGGCGGCGAGGGCCAGGGCTCGGAGTCCGTGAGCTTCGAGCACGCGATCGTCGCAACCGGCTCGCGCCCGATCCAGATTCCCGGCTTCGACTTCGCGGACGAGCCCGTCCTGAGCTCCCGTGACGCCCTCTCGCTCGAGTCGGTCCCCGAGTCGCTGGTCGTCGTCGGCGCCGGCTACATCGGGATGGAGCTGGCGGGCGTCTTCGCCAAGCTGGGCACCGACGTCACCGTCGTCGAGATGTTAGACGACGTGCTGCCGGGCTACGAGGACGACCTCAAGCGCCCGGTCAAGAAGCGCGCGAAGGCGCTCGACATCGACTTCCACTTCGGCTACGGTGCCAGCGAGTGGCGCGTCAACGGCGACGGGATCACCGTGGTCGCCGAGCCGGCCGAGCCCGCGGCGAGCGATGGCGGGAGCGAGGCGCCGCGCGCCTCGACTGACGGGAGCGGCGAAGCCGCGAGCGCGGAGGCGGTCCAGGAAGAGGTCATGGAGATCGACACCGAGAAGGTCCTCGTCGCGGTCGGCCGCCAGCCCGTCTCCGACACGCTCGACCTCGAGGCGGCGGGCGTCGAGACCGACGACCGCGGGTTCGTCCCCACGGACGACCGCGCGCGCACGAACGTCGAGCACATCTTCGCGGTGGGCGACGTCGCCGGCGAGCCGATGCTCGCCCACAAGGGCTCGATGGAGGGCCAGGTCGCCGCCGAGGTCATCGCCGGCGAGCCGTCGGCGATCGACTACCAGGCGATGCCCGCGGTCGTCTTCACCGACCCCGAGATCGCGACCGTGGGGATGTCCGAGTCCGAGGCCCAGGAAGCCGGCTTCGAGACCGTCGTGGGCACGTTCCCGTTCCAGGCGAGCGGCCGGGCGCTGACGACCGGCCACAGCGACGGGTTCGTCAAGGTCGTCGCCGCCGCCGACGGCGAGTTCCTCCTCGGCGCGAGCGTCGTCGGCCCCGAGGCCTCCGAGCTGATCGGCGAACTGGGTCTCGCCGTCGAGCTCGCCGCCCGCCTCGAGGACGTCGCCGGCACCGTCCACGCCCACCCGACGCTCTCGGAGGCCGTGATGGAGGCCGCCGAGAACGCGCTCGGCCGCGCGATCCACACGCTGAACCGCTAGATTCGACCGACGCTCCGCCTGCGATCGCCGCTCGCGCGTTCGCGGTCGGCGATCTCGCGGCCGGATCGCCCCCGATTTAAACGTACGCTCATATTCGGGGAGTTCGTCGTACGCTCCCGCCCGGTGGGAACCGCCGCGACCGCTCTATATCGCGGGTTTCCAAGTACCGGATGTCATGAATTCGATCGACGATACGCTGGGACGGCGGACGGTACTCTCGATGGCGGGCGCGGGCGCACTGGGCGCGCTGGCGGGCTGCGTCGGCGGCGGAACCGAGGGCGGCGACGGCGGCGACGGTGACGAGTCGGCCGCGGACGGCCCGCTGACCGACTACGCGTACACGGCGCCGCCGGAGGTCGTCGACGTCGCCGAGCAGGGGTACGAATCCACGCTGCGCACCGTGGCGGCTCGCCACCAGTTCGTCACCGACGAGGCCGCCGGCGGCCCGTACGAATTGCCCGAGGTCTGGGCCTGGCAGGCGGACGACCTCGACCCGTCGGTTCCCGGTCCCGTCTATCGGTTGCCCGAGGGGGAGACGCTCGAACTCACGTACGACAACGGCGAGCACGACCGCCCCCACACCGTCCACGTCCACGCCGTCGGCAAGACCTGGAAGGACGACGGCGCGCCGGTAACCACGCGCGAGCACGTGGACGCGGGCGAGAGTCACACCTACGAACTCCACGGCGACACGCCCGGGACGCACGTCTACCACTGCCACTATCAAACCCACAATCACCTCGACATGGGGATGTACGGCATCTTCCGCGTCGATCCCGAGGGCTACGAGCCGGCGGATCGGGAGTACTTCTTCACCCTCCGGGAGTGGGACACGGACCTCCACGACCAGATGGCGGGCGGCGACGCCGAGTACGACCCGGTGGACCGCTCTCCGAACGCCTACACCATCAACGGGCGGTCCGCGCCGACGACGTTCCACCCCGAACTCGGGACGCCGCTGATCGTCGAGGAGGGCGACACCGTCCGGCTCCACGTCACGAACAACGGCTACGAGATGCACCCCTTCCACACGCACAACCACCGGTTCCGGGTCGTCGAAAAGGACGGGAGCCCCGTCCCCGAGGCGGCCCAGTACGAGGAGGACGTCGTCCAGATCGGTCCTGCGGAGCGGTACACCCTCGAATTCGAGGCCGGCGCCGAGCCCGGCATCTACCCCGTCCACTGCCACAAGGTCCACCACGTGACCAACGAGGGCAGTTACCCGGGCGGCATGGCGACCGCCATCGTCTACGAGGGGGCGATGGAGACCGACGAGTTCGCCGAGATCATGGACGACGCCGGGTTCGAGGGCTGAGCCGCTCCGCATCGACGGACCGGCTCCCGACGACCGCTCGCTTACTGGACGTACAGCGAGTACGCGATCACCAGGAAGCCGATCAACACCAGCACGCTCTCGACGAGGACGCCGGTCTCGAGGCTGACGCCGAGGAACTCGTGGAGCAGGCCGGCGAACGCGAGGCCGAGGGTCACCAATCCGAAACCCACCGCGAGGTAGCCGAGGGCGCGGTGTCTCGTCCGTCGATACGCCTTGAACGCGAAGTAGGTGATGATCCCGCCGACCAGCAGACCGAGCGTCTTCACGATGGCCAGCGCGACGGTCACCTCCGTCGTTGCTGTGTGTGGACTCATGTTTCCTTGCGCACCTCCGACCAGAGCTCGGCGAGGCGCTCGTCGGCCGTCCGGGCCGGCCGTTCGACCTCGACGCCGAGCGTCCGATCGTCTTCGAGCGAGAGCCTGATCTCCGTGAACGCGACCGAGTACTTGCTCGCGTGGTGGCCGTCCCGCCGGATCTCGGTCGACTCCTCCAGCAGGGTCGCCTCCGTGAGCGCTTCGAGTTTCCGGTAGAGCGTCGACTGCGGGATCTCACACCGGTCGTGTAGCTCGGCGGCCGTCATCGGTTCCTCGAGCTCGCGAATGATCTCCCGGCAGTCCGGATCGTCGAGCGCCGCACAGACCTCTTCGGCCGGCGGCACGGACTCGGCTGCGATCGGGTCCCGGACCATTCGGACGGGTGATACTCAGCCCCGCGATATAGGCGCGTCGATGGTGTCCACGCGGACGTGGGCGCGCTCCGAATCCGTTCGGCCGCCGGCCCCCGCCGACGTCGAACGGTGGCGAAGGTCCTGCCGGCTCACTCCAGGTAGGTTTCGGGGTCGGCCTCGAACGACTCGCGACAGTCGATCGAGCAGAAGTAGTACATCTCGCCGTCGCGCTCGGACTGTACCTCGGTGTCGGTCGGGTTCACGTCCGTGCCGCAGACCGGATCGGTGACCATACCGGCGTCAGCGGTCCCGCCGAAAAATGCCCGCTGCCGTCTCGTGCCGGCCCGGGACGGGTTCCGGTATCGGCGTCCGCTCACGCGGCGTCGAGGAGGCGGGTGCGCCTCCGTTACGAACTCGAGCCCCTGGACCTCCGTTACGAAGCGACTTTACGCGTCCCCGTCCGAGCGTGCGACGCGCGGGTATCATCCGATCGGACCGTGTCTGCAAGGGCGGGATGACAGATCGACCTCCGCCCGCGCGACAGACGAGTCACCGGCGACGGCCCTGTGTCGTGGCCAGCGACCGCCCTGCATTTATATAGTGTCGGCTCCGCTACCGATCGGTGCAAAACCGTGCCATGGTGGCGGGTTTCGATGCGCCCGGCGTTCGACGAGTATATATACACCCCCGGTCCTCCACACTAATGCGAACGACGTGGCGCACGCCGCCACGTCCCCTCCGGCCGCAACCCGGCGCGGAGGCAGGCGACACATCCACCCTCGTCGAGCGGCCGGCCGCCGGTCGCTCCGGACGGGTATCGGATCGGGAACGGGGCGGCCGCGATGTCGCTTCGATACGGCACCCACATGCGGTATGGGTTCCTACACGTGTTCCCTCGATTGTGCCGGATGCGGTCTCCGGCGCGGTCACGATCCGTTGCCCTTATCCGTTCGAGGGTATTCGGATGTGAACGCAAACGCGTAATCGACGGGGCGCTGGACGTCCCGTCGCTCGGGCGGTTCCGGTCCGATGGGGTTAAGTACCCCTCGCAACCTAGGAATACGTCCGAAGGAGATGAGGATTCCACCCCTGCGGTCCGCCGTACAGATGGGATCTGATGTTAGCCTCGACAGTTCGGTGACGCTCGATCGGTCGGTCCGATCGTCTCGCCGAACACGGACCCATGTGTGAGTGTGTACTACATTCACCGCCAACCTCCCCGGTCTGACCGGGG
>SKPV01000154.1 GCA_007119345.1 Halovivax sp. | reverse complement strand
CTCCACTTGTGCTCGTCGGCGTCCCGCCCCGGCGAGACCTCGCCCGATTCGTCGAAGACGTACACCGGCTCGGTCACGTCGACGAGGCCGTCGTCGTTCAGCGTGTCGGTGAGGAGGTCCGCGACCCCGTCGTCTTCGGATTTGACGTAGTGGGCTCCGTAGTCGTAGACGAGCTCACCGTGCCGGCGGGTCGCCGCGCGACCACAGACGCCCCCGGACTTCTCGAGGACGGTCACCTCGGCGTCCGGAGCGGCGGTGTCGAGCACGAACGTCGCGGCCGCGGCGGCCACCCCCGCGCCCACGAGTCCGATACGTACCATTGCTCCGGTCACCGATAGGGGCGGGCGAGTCTAACCCTTGTCGCCAGCAGCCAGCCGGCGTGGGCCGAAGACCGTGGCCGTCGCAGGCGGTATCGGCGCCCTCGATCGGAGCGTGGCACGCGGTCGACCGTCACGGCGAGTGCGCGTCCCGACGCCCAGATCTCCGACTGCCCGGCCCCCGTTTCAATGAAAGCCTTTACACCTGTGCCTCTTATACGGTCTTCAGAAATGGATTCCGCGGCAGGCGCGGACGCCCACCTCCGGAGGCGCGTTCGCCAGCAGGAAGCCGTCGCCGACCTCGGTCAGCGCGCCCTCGAAATCGACGACCTCGACCGGCTGATGGCGGAGGCGTGCGCGGTCGTCGCCGAGACGCTCGACAACGAGTACGCGAAGGTGCTGGAGTTGCTGCCCGGCGGCGGCGACCTCTTCCTGCGACAGGGCGTCGGCTGGCAGGAGGGACTGGTCGGCGAAGCGACCGTCCCGACCGACCGCGAATCCCAGGCCGGATACACGCTGCTCTCCGAGGAACCCGTCATCGTCGACGACCTCCGGAGCGAGGAGCGATTTTCCGGGCCCGAACTGCTCACCAGTCACGACGTCGTGGGCGGAATCAGCGTGATTGTCGGCTCCGTCGAAGACCCCTGGGGCGTGCTGGGTACACACGATACAGCGCCCGGGGAGTTCACCGACCACGACGCCAACTTCGTCAAGAGCGTCGCGAACGTGCTCGCGTCGGCGATCGAGAACGAAGAGACAAAGAGCGAACTCGAGGAGACCGAGCGGCTCTACCAGACGCTCGTCGAGAACTTCCCCAACGGAGTGGTCGCGCTCGTCGACCGAAACCTCCGCTACGTCACGCTCGCCGGTGAGCTCGAGGTCGAGACCGACCTCGCGCGGTCGGACATCGAGGGCGAGCGGGTTCCCGACGTGCTCCCCCAGGTGCTCGCCGATATCGTGACAGAGCGATACGAGGCCGCGCTCCGGGGCGAACCCGCGACGTTCGAACGCGCGATCGAAGATAGCGTGTACCGATTCCAGTTCGTGCCCGTCACGGACGCGGACGGCGACGTCTTCGCCGCCCTGGGGATGTCCCAGGACGTCACGAAGCGGGTCGAACGCGAGGAGCGCCTCGAAGAGGTCGTCGAGCAACTGGAAGCGTCCAACGAGCGCTTGGAGCAGTTCGCGTACGCTGCCTCTCACGACCTGCAAGAGCCCCTGCGGATGGTCTCGAGCTACCTGCAACTGATCGAGCGGCGGTACGCAGACGAGCTCGACGACGACGGCGAAGACTTCCTCGAATACGCCGTCGACGGCGCCGACCGGATGCGCTCGATGATCGACGGTCTCCTCCAGTACTCGCGGGTGGATACGCAGGGCGAGCCCCTCGAACCGGTCGACCTCGACGAGGTGGTCGACGACGTCCTCGAGAACCTGCAGATGAAGCGAGCGGAAAGCGATGCGGAAATCTCGATCGGGTCGCTCCCGCGGGTGGTAGGCGACGAGAGCCAGCTCCAGCAGGTGTTCCAGAACCTGCTTCACAACGCGATCGAGTACAGCGGCGACGGCCCGCCGCGGGTTCGGATTACCGGCGAGCGACGCGGCCGGACGGCGACGATCTCGGTCGCCGACGAGGGCGTCGGGATCGATTCAGCCGAGACGGATCGCGTCTTCGAGGTATTCCAGCGACTCCACGGCCGCGAGGAGCACCCGGGCACGGGGATCGGCCTCGCGCTCTGTGAGCGCATCGTCGAGCGCCACGGCGGCGAGATCTGGGTCGATTCCGAGGTCGGCGAGGGATCGACGTTCTCGTTCACGCTCCCGGCAGCCGACGAGCAGGATGCGTGATCACCGCCAGTCGGGCGGACCGCCGCCTGCGTCGATTCCCCCGATCGTCCCCTCAGGTCGACGCCGATTCCTCGAACTGCGTCCGGATCTCACCGGCATCGAGGCCCGCGGAGAGCGCCAGCAGCAGTTCGATCCGCGCCTTCCAGGGTTGGCGATCGCCGCCGGGGATCGCCCCGGCGTCGAGCAGCGTCGCGCCGCCGCCGGGACCACCGTACAGCCCCGCCGTGGTCCCCGCGTGACACCTGGAGGCGAGTACGATGGGGAGTCCCTCCGCGATCGCCGATTCGATCGCCGCGCCGAGTTCGGCGGTCGTATTCCCCAGCCCCGTCCCGGCGACGACGATACCGTCGGCACCGTCCTCGACCGCTCGCTCGATCCGTCGCCCGTCGACGCCGAGCGCGTTCGTGATCAGTTCGACCCGGACCGCGGAGTCGGGGCGAGCGTCCGGAATCGGCGTCGAGTAACGTCGGGGTTCGCGGAAGAATCGGAGCCCGTCGGGCGCGAACTCCCCGACGGGGCCCGTTCCGGGCGACTCGAACGTCCCGAGGGCGCTGGTGTGCGCCTTGGTGACCCAGCGAGCCGCGTGGAGCTCGTCGTCGAAGGCGAGGTAGGTCCCGCCCCCCTCGCGCACTCGGTCGTCCGCGGCGGCCCGGACGGCCGCCAGGAGGTTCGCCGGACCGTCCGTCCCGAGGCGGTCGGCCGGCCGCTGGGCGCCGGTACAGACGACGGGACGGTCGACGACGGTCCCGCACGCCAGGTCGATCGCGTAGGCGGTCTCTTCCATCGTGTCCGTCCCGTGGGTGACGACGACGCCGTCGACGCCGTCGGCCGCGGCGCGCTCGACCGCGTCGAGGACCGCGACGAGATCCGCCACCGTCGCCTGGAAGCCGGAGACCTGACGGACGTCGTCGACCTCGATCTCGGCGTGATCGTCGAGTTCCGGGACCGCTTCCAGCAGGTCGTCGCCCGAGAGGGTGGGCGTCTTCCCCGACGCCTCCCCGTCGGCGGCCGTGCTGGCGATGGTCCCGCCCGTGCTCACGATGCGTACGCGGGGCATACCGCCTCATCGGGGGGCCGGGCCAAATGTCTGCCGCGGCGAATCCCCGCGCGCTCGTTCCCGTCCGACGAGTGAACTCGACCGGGCTCACTCCGTGTAGCGGCCGGTTTCCATCCCGCACTCCAGGCAGGTCGTGACGATCGCCTTCCGATCCTCGGTGAGCGAGACGCTGGCCGGCGTGCGGGTACCACACTGGACGCACTCCCGAAGGAGGGAGAGTTCGCCGGGATCTTTCGGCGCGCCGATCGCGAGGGCGACCACGCGCTCGTCGCCCGCGTTCACGCCGCGCTGGGACTCCCCGGGCTCGAACCGGATCGCCTCGCCCGCGCCGACCGCGACGTCGCCCTCGGCGGTCTCGAAGGTGACCGTCCCCTCGCGCACGACGAACAGCTCCTCCTGGGCCTCGTGGCTGTGGTACCCGAACGCGAAGCTCTCGCCGGGGTCGAGTTCGTAGTAGTTGACGGCGACGTGTTCGGTTCCCAGCGCCCGCGAGAGCGGCCGCTTCACGTCCGCCGGCCCCATCCGGTTCTCGAGGTCTTCGACGCGGACTTTCTCCATGGACGCCGGATCACCGCGACGGGTCAAAAGCGTTGACCGCACCGTTCGTTCGAACGGCGAGTCGACGGGCCGGACCGACCGAACGGCGCGTCATCGGGGTCGTCGAACGACGCGGCGCCGGGGTCGACCGAACGGCGGGGCATCGAGGTGGTCGAACGACGCGGCGCCGGGGTCGACCGAACGGCGGAAGACGAGTCGACGGCGCGGCGTGCCGGTTTCGGTGGGCTCTTTGGTCCCGGACGACTCTTCGGCGGTAGCGCTCGCGACGGGCGACTGGTGACCAGGACACGACATGCAGTGGCGCTACCGGGAGACGGTCCTCGCCGCCTGCACGCTCGCGTTCTTCGCGACGATGGTCGCCCGACTGTCTATCAGCCCCGTCGTCCCGCAGATCACCGCCGACTTCGAGGTCTCGAACACCGTCATCGGAGTGGCGCTGACCGGACTGTGGATGGCGTACTTCCTCTCGCAGTTTCCGAGCGGCGTCCTGGCGGACAGGTACGGCGAGCGCCCCGTCATCCTGGTCGCCGTCGGGGGGACGGCCGTCGCCAGCCTGGTGATCGCGCTCTCGCCGGTGTTCGCGGTCTTCGTGCTCGCGACGCTCGCGCTGGGGGCCGTCGCGGGGCTGCACTACAGCGTGGGGACGACGCTGCTGACCCGCACCTACGACGACGTCGGGACCGCCATCGGCGTCCACACCGCCGGCGGGCCCGCGGCCGGCCTCGCGGCGCCGGTGATCGCGGCGTGGATCGGCTCGCGGTGGGGCTGGCAGCCCGCGGTCGCGCTGGGCGTCGTCGCCGCGGTGCCGGTGTTCCTGCTGTTCGCCCGGTACGTCGAGCCCGAACCGCCCCGTCGGCCCGACCAGCCCATGCGCGAACGGTTCGAGCTGGGCGGGCTCGTCGAACTGCTGGGACGCCCGCCGATCGCGTTCACCGTCGCCCTCTCGGTGCTGGCCGCCTTCGTCTGGCAGGCGACCGCCTCCTTCCTCCCGACGTTCCTCGTCGAACACCGCGGCCACTCGGCGACGACCGCTGGGGCCGTGTTCTCCGCGTACTTCGCGGTCCAGGGCGTGACGAGCGCCGGCGTCGGCGCGGCGTCGGATCGCTACGGCCGCGACGAGACGACCGCCGCCTGCACCGCGATCGCCGCCGTCGGGTTCGTCCTCCTCGTCGCCGTCCCGGGGTGGCTCGCCGTCGTGGTCGCGACCCTCCTGCTCGGGACCGGGCTGGGCTGGGCGGCCGCGCTGCTCCCCAGATTCTTCGACCAGTTCTCCGAGGAGGAGGAGGGCGCGGGCTTCGGCCTGGTCCGAACCGTCTACGGGCTGCTCGGCGCCGTCGGCTCCGTCGCGACCGGCCTGTTCGCGGACCTCTTCGGCTGGGCGGTCGCCGTTCTCGTCCTCGTCGGCCTGTTGACGACAGTCTCGGTCGTCCTCGTCGCGAACGGGGTGCTCCGACTGGGGTACTGACGGACCGGGAACGGCCGGATTTTTAGGCCAGCCGAACTCCGTCCGGCGATTTCGGCCGTTCGGCGGACGTAGATTTAAGTACCGTCGGCCAGATGCCTATGCTAGCAATGGCCATCGATCCGCAGTTCCACGAGAACCGGGAGCAAGTCGACGAGTGTAACGGCCACGCCGTCTGGGGACCGGTCGACGAGCCCGAAGAGCTCGGCATCCACGGTACCCACGTCGCCGTCGACTTCGACCTCTGTATCGCCGACGGCGCCTGCCTCGAGGATTGCCCGGTCGACGTCTTCGAGTGGGTGGACACGCCGGACCACCCCGAGAGCGAGCGGAAGGCGGATCCGACCCACGAGGCCCAGTGCATCGACTGCATGCTCTGCGTCGACGTCTGTCCCGTCGACGCCATCGACGTCGACGCCGGCCGGACGGCCTGAGGGCGCGGTCCCGATTCTCCACGGATCGAACGGTCCCTCGAGCGGTCGCTCCGAGTAGTCCGCGAGCGATCGAGCCACTGTAACCGCGAGCGGCCGGCCCACGCCGCTCGTATCCGACCGGTCGAGTCGCGCCGCCCGAAAATAGCCCGCAGCCCCCGCTCGCGAGCGAATCCGGCGGCCCCGGGCCGGCGTCGGTCGGTCCCGGGCGGACCGAGAACCTCAGAAGTCGTGGTCGGGGTCGTCCTCGACGGACCGCTTCAACGATTCGCGACGGGATTTGGCATCGCGACCGGTCGCTTCGAGGAGGAAGTCGTTCTTCGCGTTCACCGCGTCGCCCGCCGCTTCGAGCTCGTCGGGCCCGAGCTCGGTGGGATCGCGCTCGTGGAATTCGACGGCGAGCTTGTCCTTCTTCCCGGAGTACTGGACCGCGCCGACGATGATGCGCTCGAAGACGGGGTTGTCGGGCTCGCCGACCACGTAGAGGTCGCTGCCCTTGAACTCCTCCGTCCCGGTGATCGTGCCGAAGTACTCCTCGACGGTCGTTTTCATGTCGGGAATCCGATCTTCGAGGTGCTCACCGCGGCGCATCTTGTACTCCTTCATGGGTCGTGGGAAACACGGGAGGCTCTTTACCTCTTTTCATCCGGCGGCGAGGGGGCGAGAACGATCGGTTCTCGCCCCCGGAGGCGGTCGACTCAGACGCGCCGCTCGCGCTCGCCGAGGTACCCGCGCTTGCACTCGGGGCAGATGTCCCCGGCGCGCAGCGATCCCCGGTCGCTCGGCGCGACGAACTCGCAGCGAGGGCAGAAGAACTCGGAGGGCACGCCGTCCGGCGGCGCGCCCTCGCCAGGGGTCGGTGCCTCGCCGGCGCTCTCGATCCCCGACGCGGGGTCGCGATCGGCCGGGGCGTCGTCCCCAGACTCCCCCTCGCCGTCGTCGACGTCCGCCGAGGCGGCCAGCTGATCCGACCCGCCGGGACCGTCCTCACGGTCGTCTTCGGGCCAGGCTCGAGGCTCGCCCCGCTCCTCGGCCGGGGCCCCGACGTCGTCGGCGCTCGGCCACTCGCCGCGGTCGCGCTCCTCGCCGTCGTCGCCGCCGGAATCGTCGAGGATCTCCGCGTCGTCGGTGATCGGCTCGCCGTCCTCGTCCGTCGGCACCGTCGGCTCGTCCTCGACGGTCCCCTCGGGCTCGGCGGATCCGCCGGCCGCCTGATCGACGGGCGGTTCGGCGCTCTCGCCGGCCGACCCGGTCGGTTCGCCCGACGGCTCGGGGGCGAGGGTCTTCACCTCCGTGTTCTCGCTCAGCACGTTCCGGGTCCCACACCGGGAACACTCCTCGTACTCTTCGACTGTCACGACGACCTCGCTCCCGCGTTCCTCGCGCTGGCGCTCGATCTCGGGTGCACCGAAATCGTGGCCCAGCAGCGAACATCGGACGACCATTGCCGAGAGGTAGCCGTGCGGGGGGTAAAAAACGTACCGCCTGTGCACGCTCGCGACCGGCCGTAACGACAAACGTCAAATCCCGGGTCGTCGAATGACTCCGATATGCGAGCGAAGCGCGAGTACCGCGACCGCGGGCGAACCCAGGTGGCGGTGCTCGACGCGCTCGTCGAGCGAAGCGACGACGGCATGACCGTTTTCGAACTCCGAGCCGCCGTCTCCGTCGAGATCGACGAACTCGAGACGGCCCTCGCGAACCTCAAGGACGACGACCTGATCGTCGTCAGCAAGCACGAGGGTCGCACCGTAATCAAGCCGGCCGACCGGGTGGTCCCGACGGGGCCGTCCCCCGAGGACCGTTCCTTCGTCGACTGGGTTCGCGAACGGATCCCGTTCTAACCTGCGGTTCGATTCCGGTGGGTCGCACTCGCGGCGCGCAAGTTCGCGAATCGAACCGTCCCCATGCCGCCCGTCCCGAGGAGCCGCGCGTCGCTCGCGGGGTGTTCGGTCCGTGCGTGTCGCGAGGTTCCTCGCTGCCAGCAGTGCTCGGTCACGACTCGCTTCACAGCGGCGCGCTGCTCGCGGCTCCCTGCGGTCACCGCTCGCTGTTCCGAGGACGTCGCTCACTCCGTTCGGTCCGTCCTCGCTACCGCCACCTAAAAGAGTGCACACCCCCGAACACACCCCATGACCGTCATCGAGTCGATCCACGCCGACCACGGCGCGACGTTCGGCGAGCGGCGCGGCCGAACGGTCGTCGAGCACTACGGTCGGCCGGAGCGTGCTCACCGCGCCGTTCGTAACGGCGTCGGTCTCTGCGAGCTGGCCTACGGCGTGGTGGTCGTCGAGGGCGACGACCGCGTCGAGTACGTCGACAACGTCGTCTCGAACCGCGTTCCGAACGAGGACGGACGGGGCTGTTACGCCGTCTTGCTCGATCCGCAGGGTCGGATCGAGACGGACCTCTACGTCTACCACGCCGGCGAGCGGCTGCTCTGTTTCACGCCGCCGGACCGGGCGGGTCCGCTGGCCGAAGAGTGGGCCGAGAAGGTGTTCATCCAGGACGTCGACGTGCGCGAGGCGACCGACGAGTTCGCGATCTTCGGCGTCCACGGCCCCGCCGCGACGGAGAAGGTCGCCAGCGTCTTGAACGGGGCGGCCTCGCCCGACGAGCGATTCGCGTTCGTCCGCGGCTCGATGGGGGATGCGGGCGTCTCGGTGATCCGAACCGACGCGCTGGCCGGCGAGGAGAGCTACGAGGTCGTCTGCGCGACCGACGACGCGCCCGCCGTCTACGACACCCTCTCGGTGCGCGGACTCAACGCGGCGCCGTTCGGCTATCGCACCTGGGACACCCTCACGCTGGAGGCGGGCAGCCCCCTGTTCGACACCGAGCTGGAGGGGACGATCCCCAACGTGCTCGGACTCCGAACCGCCCTCGACTTCGAGAAGGGGTGTTACGTCGGCCAGGAGGTCGTCTCGCGGGTCGAGAACCGCGGTCAGCCGAGTCGGCGGGTGACCGGACTCGCGCTGGAGGGTGCGGGGGACGGCGCGACGACCGTTCCCGAACCCGGCGCCGCCGTCTTCGCCGGCGACGCCGCCGTCGGCGAGGTGACCCGGGCGGCGGTGAGCCCGACCCTGGAGGAGCCGATCGCCCTCTCGCTCGTCGAGTTCGGCCTCGAAGCGGACGAGGTGACGGTTCGCGTCGGCGGCGAGGAGGTCCCCGCCGTCCGCCGGGAGCTGCCGTTCGTCGAGGGATCCGACCGGTCGGGTCGCCTGCCCGCGTACCCGTAGCGTCCACGGTGAACGGCCGATCGCGGCGATCGACCGTTCGGTTCGCGGACTCGTTCGTCCGACCGTTCGGTTCGCGGACTCGTTCGTCCGACCGTTCGGTTCGCGGACTCGTTCGTCCGAAACTGCTTTAGGTCGCGGCGAGGAGCACCCGATCCATGAAACGCGTCGCGGGGGGATCGGTGAAGCTCGGGTCCCTCGCCGCCGGGACGACGCTGGTCGCGATGTTCGCCCTCAGAAGCTACGTCGCCTACGTCGAGCGCGGCGTGGAGTGGGGGAGCCAGTCGGTCGCCGGAACGGCGGAGACGGCGGCGATCACCGCGGTCGCGACGCTGGCCATCTGCGGCGTGTTCGTCGCGAGCGGGCGCGGGCCGACCGACGCCATCACCGCGCGATCGGTCGACAGGCCGCTGGCGGCGTTGGCCGCCGGCGTCGCGACCCTGGCCGCCGTCGGCGTCGCGGG
>SKPV01000226.1 GCA_007119345.1 Halovivax sp. | reverse complement strand
TCGGCGACCTCGATGATCATCTCGGCCGTCGGGTTGTCGATGTCCATCTCCTTCAGGATGGTGACGCCGTCGTTCGTGATGGTGACGTCGCCCATCGAGTCGACGAGCATCTTGTCCATCCCCTTGGGACCGAGCGTCGAGCGGACGGCCTCGGCGACCGCGCGCGCCGCGCTGATGTTGTAGTCCTGCGCGTCCTTGTCCTTGACGCGCTGGGAGTCCTCGCTCATGACGATCATCGGCTGTCCCTGCTGCATTCGCTGGCTCATAGTCAAACGATTCGTTGATTGTCCTTCTACATAAATGTGCCGATCAGGGCGACGCCATCGCGTCGGAGCCGGTGGACGGAGGTTCCGGAAAACTGTCGTACGGTGGGCGGGCACCGACCGATACGGCCCCGAACCCGCCGTATGGAATGTGAACGTATCTCGCACCAGACGGTAGGTTTTATTAGTGGATTCGCAGTCGACGGGTCGAGAGCGTCGCTCGGACGGAGTCGCGCGGGGTCGCCGCTCCGGATGACGGCACTCGGACGGAGTCGCGCGGGGTCGCCGCTCCGGATGACGGCACTCGGACGGAGTCGCACGGGGTCGCCGCTCCGGATGACGGCACTCGGACGGACTCGGTCGACCGTCTGCGACGTCGGCGCACGGAGAGGCTCGATCGGGCGAATACCGGTACCGAGGGTCGACCCGTCCGGTCGGCCGCCGTCGGTGCCGTCACACCGACTCGACGGGCTCGACGAGCGCGGGCTCGTCGTTCGCCGGGCTGTTCACCGCGGTCGAGACCGGATACGCCCGCAGCTCGTCGGGCGGATACGGATCGAGGGCGTCGCGGGGATCGTCGGCCTCGAGCCACCGGCGCTCGTCCTCCAGCTCGACGATCGCCGCCATCCGGTGGTGCAGGTCGGCGACCACGTCGTTCGGTTCGGTGGTGACGATGGCGAACGTCTCGAGCGCGTCGCCGTCGGGATCGTCCGCCGCGCCGCCGGCGAACGCGTCGAGGCCCGTCTGGGTGGTCTCCGGCTCCCAGGTCGCCCAGAGTCCGGCCATCGCGAACGGCCGATCGTCCGGGAAGGCGACGCGATACGGCCGTTTTCCGGACTCGGTTTCGACCCACTCGTAAAAGCCGTCGGCGAGCACGAGACACCGTCCCGATCGCGCCGAATCGGTCGACTCCTCGTTCCCTTCGCGGGGCCGGCGGCCCCGATAGGCCGCCCGGAAGCTCGGCTTCTCGTCGACGGTCTCCGCACGGGCGTTGATCAGCCCGTCACCGTCGTCGTCCGCCCACGACGGAACGAGTCCCCACTCGAGCTGCCGGATCGTCTCGGGGCGCTCGTCGGTAACGACGGGGAGTCGCTGGCCCGGCGCCGCGTTGTACGTCGGCGAGAACGGCTCCGCGAACGCCGCGTCGAACCGCTCCTCCAGGTCCTCCGGCGGCGCGAACAGCGAGTAGCGACCACACATGGGCGTTCGTACGTGCGCCAGGGGCTAACGTTTGCCCCCGCCCGCGACCGTCGGTTGCCCCACCCGCGACCATCGCCGGTCGGTTCTGCCGTAGTCAGGCACTAACAATGTCTCGAACGCGTGACGTTCAGGTCGACATGGAGACGGGAGATCCGGACGCGTCGCCCCTCGTGAGCGTCGTCCTGCCGACGTACGACCGACCCCGGATGCTCGTGGAGGCCGTCGAAAGCGTCGCCGCACAGGCGTATCCGAACCTCGAGTTGCTCGTCGTCGACGACGGCTCGCCGACGCCGGCGGCGACGATTCTCGAGGAGCGCGCCCCGTCGGCGCTCGAGTGGCGGTGTCTGCGACACGACGAGAACCGCGGTGCGAACGCCGCGCGAAATACCGGCATCCGCGCCGCGGCGGGCGAGTACGTGGCGTTTCTCGACGACGACGATCGGTGGTCGCCGGAGACGGTGGCGAGCCAGGTGGCCGCGCTCTGGGGGGCGGGCGAGCGAGCCGGCGTCGCCCTGGTCGGCCAGCGGACCCTCCACGGAGACGACGAGACGGCGATCAGACTCCCGACGATCGAGGGCGAGGCCACCGGCGACCTGATGGCCGGCGAACCCGCCGGGACCTTCTCGACGATGCTCGTTCGACGGTCGGTCGTCGACGACGCCGGCCTCCCCGACGAGCGGTTTCCCGCCCTGCAGGACCGCGAGTGGATGATCCGGCTCTCCCGTCACTGCGAGTTCGTCTCCGTCCGGGAACCGCTCGTCGAGCGCCGCTTCGGCGACTACGAACAGATCGACGACGCGTTCGAGCCGAAGCGGGATACCACGCACCCGCTGTTCCTCGAGAAGCACCGGGAACTGGCCGCCGAGCACGGTCGCGAGCGGCAGTTTCGCGCCTGGCTCGCGACGACCGTGGCGGGGACGGGGCTCACGAACGGCCACTACGGCGACGCGCGCCGGTTCGCCCTCCGCGCGATCCGGTCGAACCCGCGCGCCAGGCGCGCGTACGTCTACCTGGCGCTCGCCCTCGGCGGCCACCTCACGTACCGGTCGGCCGTTCGATTCGCCCGGTTCACGCGGGGTCTCCAGACGAAGTTCTGGACGGAACCGACCTGAGCCCGAACCGGCCGGCCGCCGCTTCGAGCGGGCTCACGGCCCGATATCTCGGAGATCCGGGTGCGGTTCGGCGACGCCGCCGCCGATCGCGTCCCCCCGACGGCGCATCCACTCCGGGTGGCGAACCAGAAAGACCACCGGCACGGCGTCCAGTCCGAGCAGTTTCGCGATCGCGAGCCGGTGTTTGCCACAGACCAACAAGAGTTCGCCGTCGCGACCGACGTCGACCGCGATCTCGTGGCGCAGACAGTGCCGGAAGCCGACGGACGGGTCGGTCCCGAATCGCGCCCGCTGGGACCGGTAGCCGTCGTCCCGGATCGACGCGTAGAGGGCGTCGAGGCGCTCGCACCGGCGGCGAACGTCCGCCGCGGTTTCGCACTCGTGCCAGACGCGATCCGGTCCCGATTCCTCGACGAGATCGAGCACCTCGCGGACCAGCGGCGTCTCCTCCCAGGGAACGCCCCGCTCGAAGCGCCCCTCCAGCGACCGGTACAGCACCGACCCCTCGAATCGGTCGGCGAGGAACAGCTCTGCCGGCGGCCCCCGGTACCCGGAATCGACCGGCGGCCCGTCGCGGCGATCCCAGTCTCCGCCCCGGACGGCGCCGAACAGCGCCAGCCGATCACGGTACGGCGGGTACTCCCGGCGGGTGTGGCGCCGGATCCGATCGGGCGAAACCCGCTCGAGTTTGAACGGATCGGGCGCCGCGTCGTACGCCGCCACGTCGTTCGCGCAGCGTCGGCGATAGTAGGCCCTGGCGAGTCGCCAGTGCAGTTTCGGGTGAACGCGCGGACGGCTGAGCCCGCGCTCGACGGTCGCCGCGAGCAAGCCGGCGGTGCCACCCGTCCGGTAGGCGCTGC
Source organism: Halovivax sp. (assembly GCA_007119345.1). Classification (GTDB taxonomy): domain Archaea; phylum Halobacteriota; class Halobacteria; order Halobacteriales; family Natrialbaceae; genus Halovivax. Next base: position 6,004 of record SKPV01000226.1, on the reverse strand, counting down.
GGGCGAGCCGGAGCGTTCCGCGGACCGAATCCATCTCCATTCGTCCGGGAAATCCGTCCGCGCCGGAGAAAGTTATCGATCCGTTACCGTCCGCAAGTCGGGAACGTTCCGGGTACGGTGCGACCGCCGACCGGGACGACAGCGCCACCCGATCGCGCCGTCGTCGGTCGGTCACCGCGGTTCTCGGCGTGCACCCGGGCGCCGGTTGCAATCGAACGGACGACCGGCCGACGTGGGCGAAACCGTCTCGAGAACCGGACGGTATTGATTGCGTAACTTTCCGGGCGGTCGATAACGGAACCGTCGTCCGGAACGGCCCGGCGGGTTCGAGATCGGTATCCGTACGATTACAATGGGTGACAGGCTCGTCGCCACATCCGATTCGATGGATTCCGACGATCTGACGCTCCGCGAGAAGTGCTACGGGCTCTACCTGGTCGTAGCCTACAAGCCGGCGGTGACGGTCGCCATCGTGCTGTTCAGCGGGTTCGTCGCGATGCTCGAGGGGATCGGGGTCAGCTTCATCATCCCGATCATCGAGGTCGCCCAGGGCTCCGGCGACGTGGCCGACGCTGACGGCGCCGTCGGCGCCTTCGCGGCCGCGTTCGACCTCGCCGGCGTCCCGTTCACGCTCGGCTACATCGTGCTGGTCGTCGGCGCCGTCATGACCGTCAGGTTCCTGTCCAGCATCGCCGTCGCCTGGCTGCGCGTGGCGTTGCAGACGTGGTACGTCCGCGAACTCCAGCGGAGCGCGTTCCGCAGCGCCCTCGACGCCCGAGCCGCCTACTACGACTCGAAGGGATCCGACGACATCCTCAACGCCATCGTCACGCAGGCCGAGTACGCGGGCAAGGTCATCCGGGACGCCGTGCGCTTCCTCCAGATGACGCTGCTGGTCCTGGTCTACCTGGCGATCGCGTTCGTCATCGCGCCCGCGCTGACGGCCGTCGCCGGCGTCCTCATCGTCGCGCTCTCGATCGGCGTCAGGAACGTGACCGAAGCGGGCTACTCGCTGGGCGATCGGGTGGCGGAGGCGAACGAACGGATCCAGGAGACGGTCCAGACCGGAACGCAAGGGATCCGCGACGTGCGGCTTCTCGGCCTCGAGGACGAGCTCTACCGGGACTTCTCGCGACGCGTCGATCGGTTCACCGAGGCGACCATCTCGCTCGGTCGGAACGAGGCGGTGATCAGCAACCTCTACAACCTCGCGACCGCGCTGCTCGTCTTCGGCTTGATCTACGTCTCGGTCGCGATCGCCGACATGTCGCTGGCGGCGCTGGCCGCGTTCCTCTTCGTGATGTTCCAGGTCGGTCCGCGGGTCAGCCAGGCGAACAAGTACTTCTACAAGGTCGAAGGACGGCTCCCGCACCTGATCCGCACCCAGCAGTTCATCGACGAGCTCGAGGCGAATCCGGACGTCGAGGGCGGCGACCGGCCGGTCCCCGACGAGCCGACCCCCATCGAGTTCGACGAGGTCACCTTCGCGTACGACGGGGCCGCGGGCGATCGGGCGGTGACGGACGGCGGCGAGGTCGAACGGGTGCTCGAGGAGGTCTCGTTCACCGTCGAGCGCGGCGAGTTCGTCGCCTTCGTCGGCCAATCCGGCGCGGGGAAGTCGACGATCGCCGCGCTGCTCGCCAGGTTGTACGCCCCGAATTCGGGCGAGATCCGCGTCGCCGGCCGCCCGCTCGCCGAGTACGACGTCGAGGACTGGCGCGCGAGCGTCGCCTACGTCCGCCAGGACCCCTACGTCTTCAACGACACGCTCCGGACCAACGTGACGATCGCCAACCCCGACGCCTCGCGGGCGGAACTCGAGCGAGCCTGCCGGATCGCCCAGGTCACCGAGTTCCTCGAGGACCTCCCCGACGGCTACGAGACGGAACTCGGCGACGACGGCGTCAGGCTCTCCGGCGGCCAGCGCCAGCGCATCGCCCTCGCCCGCGCCATCCTCGAAGATACGGCGGTCCTCGTGCTGGACGAGGCGACGAGCGATCTCGACACCACCATCGAACGTCGGGTGCAGTCGGAACTCGAATCCATGGAGGGCGATCGGACGATCGTCGCGATCGCCCACCGCCTCTCGACCGTTCGCGACGCCGACCGGATATTCACCCTCGAGGACGGCCGGATCACCGAGCGGGGGCGACACGGACAGTTGCTCGACCGCGAGGGAACGTACGCCGAGCTCTACGCGGCGCAGTGACCGCGTTCGGCTAGTCGGACGGCTCCGTCGCGTTCGCGGCCCGCTCGGCGTCGGTCATCGATTCGAATTCCGTTGTCGGCTCTGCACCCGCAGATTCACCAGCCAGCTGGGCGTCTGCCGCCGGATCGAATTCGGCGACCCGCTCGGCGCGTCCGCCGGTGGCGGCCGGACCGAGACGGTCTATCCCCTCGGCAGGAGCCGAACCGACGCCGAACCGCTCGGCGAGGCGGCCGCCGGTCTCGGCGAATTTGACGAGCGCGCCGACCGCGTACAGTCCGAGCTTCTCCGTCCGCCTCAGCCGGTCCCACTCCGCGCCGAAGTTCCGGTGGAAGCGAAGGGGGTGCGGTGGCAGGTACAGCACCGGATCGTACAGCGGCCGGGGATCGAACCGGTCGGGGTAGCGGCGACGCTGCTGGACGGCGCCCCCCCCGACGCGGACGTACTTCTCGAGCAGCGACCGGAGCGACGTCCGGGCGGGGTGCTCGACCCGCGCCTCCGGCGCGTAGTGGATCTTCCGGCCGGAGGCGGCCACCCGCCGGCCGAACTCGACGTCGCCGCCGGAGACGAGGCCGCCGTCGAAGGTCCCGACGTCCGCGAAGACCGCTCGCGCGACGAAGAGCGCGCACGTCGGCGCGAACGACCCCTCCTCGACGTACCGTCTCACGGGGAACCCCGTGGCGGCGTTGTACCGCCCCGCGAACGTCGGTTCGGGGCACGGGACGTCGACGCGGCAGCCGAGGTACTCGGCGCCCCGTTCGCCCATCGCCTCGACGCCGGCTTCGAGCCAATCGGCGTCGGCGACGACGTCCGCGTCGACGAACGCGATGACGTCGCCCGATGCCGCCCGAACCCCCGCGTTCCGCGCCGCGTAGGAGCTCTGGATCTCCGTCTCCCGCACCAGCCGGACGAGCCCGGGGTGGTCGGCGGCGACCGACCGCGCGACAGCGGGCGTCTCGTCGGTGGAGTCGTTGTCGACGACGATCACCTCGGAGGCGGTTTCGGGATACGTCTGGTCGACGAGCGAATCGAGCGTCGCTCGGATCCCGTCGGGATCGTTGTAGACGGGGACGACGACCGAGACGAACGGTCGGTCGGCGGCGGACGGGTTCGCGGGCATCTTTCGTCGACCGACGTGACAGTCGTCGTTTGTTATACGGGCGTTTCGTCGATTCGCGCCGGAGGTTCCGCGTCGCATCTCGTCCGCGTCGTATCGAGTTCTCTTCACCGAGAATCGTCCTCCCGCCGGGCCGGCCGAGCGCGACGCACGTCGCGGCGTCGAGGACGACCGCCGCGAGTCCGTCCGGCGCCAGCTTTACCTGCCCGGTCGTCCTCTCGACCGACCAGCGATGGACGCGGAACTCGACCGGGACCGAACGGACGCCGAGGAGGCCGCCGAGCCCCGGCGCTCGCGGCTCCCGTTGCACCTGCGGACGGCGGCGTTCGTCCTCCTGCTCGTCGGCTTCGGCGGCGCCCTCGCCAACGAGAGCGCGCCCGTCACGCCCGACTCCGTCTACAGCTACCTGTTCTTCGCGGGCGTCGCGTGCGCGATCGCGTCGGTCTATCTGGGCATCTACCAGGGCGGCGCGTCCGGGGAGTGACTCGCCGTCGATCCGGTCGGCGCGGGCCGTCTCGCGGATCGTCGCCGTCTCGCGGGTCCGGAGTCGCCCCCTCGCGGGCCGAGAAATATCGCGTTGGCACGGGCTCCGCCCGCGGTACGCGGGGCGTACCCTTGTCGACCGGCGTGGACGTCCGTCTCATGACCGATCGCCCGAAGCGACTCCCGCCCGCGGACGACCGCCCCGAGTTCGTCGTCTGCCCGACCGGCCGCCTCGAGCTGCGCCACCCCGAGAAACCCGATCGCTGGATCGCGACCGACGCGCCCGCCGAGATCGAGCGCTGAATTCGAGCCCGAACGGACGGGGCGCCCGCCAAGATCGAGCGCTGAATTCGGGCCAGGGGGACGGCGCGCCCGCCGAGATCGAGCGGCGACCGTCGCGGCCTACGCCGACGACGCGCCCTCGGCGTAGCGCTCGACGTTCGCCCACACCTCCGCCATCACCTCGCCGGTCAGCTCGACGAGCGCCGCGACCGCGGGCTCGCAGTCGGCGGGGGCACAACCCAGGTCGCGGATCGCCTTCGTCGTCGAGGCGTGATAGACGTGAACGTCGCCGTCGTCGCCCTCGTAGACGACGGTAGTACACGGCAGCAGTCCCGCCAGCTGCGGGTCGATCTCGAGGGCGTCCCTCGCGATCTCGGCGTGACAGACCACGAGCAGCGCCGTCCTCCGGATCTCCTCTCCGAGCACGCCCGCGACGAACTCGTCGAGGCGCGTCAGCGCGACCGTCTCGAAGCCGGCGTACTCGTGTTCCAGCTGGACGTGCGCCACCGCGTCCTCGAACGAGAGGCCGAGGGTGGTGTGCAGGGCCTCCTCGACGGTCGGAGCCGGCGGATTCGCCTCGTTCATACGTCGACGATTCGGGCGCGGCGTCTTGAAAGATACGTCCGCCGCCGTCCGTCCGGCGACGCGTCGCGACGACGGCCGCGAGTCGTTTCCAGCACGACCGCGAATCGTCTTGCGGTCGTACCATCAACCAGTCACGGCCGTCGGTATCAGTCCGCCCACGACGCCGGAACGAGGTGTTCGGCGTCGGGATGGTCGAGATTCGCCCGCGCCCGCTCGCTCAGGGCCGCGGGGGTGCTCGCGGATCGGAGTTCCTCCCGGAGGCGCTGCCAGCGGCGGTGTCGCACGACGACGCGGACCTCGATCGGAACGTCGAGCACCCGGGCGATGGCGATCCGGTGATTGCCGCTCCCGCCGGCGTGGACGAACGTCCCGTCGCGTCCGACGTGGACTTTCGGAACGTCCAGCCGGCACCGATAGGCGAACCGATCGCACAGCTCCGCGCGGCTCGCGAACCCGTCGTCGCGAACGGCTTCGTACAACCGGTCGATCCGCTCGTAGCGTTCCCGCAGGTCCGCCTCCGTCTCGCACCCGTCGTAGACGCCTCGCCGCTCGATCACGTCCAGCAGGTGATCGAACAGTCCGGTCTCCTCCCACGGGATCCCGTCCTCGAATCGGTCGCGGGTCGCCTCGACCTTCGGCACGTCGCCGTACTCGACGCGCACCCGGCGATCCCAGTCCCCGCCGACGACCCGTCCGGCGTCCGCCGTGCAGTCGAAGGCGAAGACGCGGCCCCCGTCCCCGTGGACCGGCCGGCGCTTGTAGGACCACTCGACGTCGTGCGGATCGATCCAGATCGGCCTCCAGGGATGAACGCGATCCGGACGGACCGCGGTCGAGGCGACCCGCCCCCAGTAGGTGAGGGGGAACGACCGGTTCGAGAGGTACGTTCGCGTCGACCGGAGGGCGTCACCGATCCCGTCCTCGCCCGCGATTTCGGCGAATCGCGCGACCCGATTCATGTTTCGGCCACCGTCGGGAACGCCCGACGGTCACGTTCGCGGATGTATCAGCGAGACCGCCATTAGTAGGGGCGAGATAACGGGGAGCGAACGACTCGGCAGTGGCGACGAATTGCTCACGCCGCTACCCGTCGCTCGCAGTCGGTAGCGGCGGGAAGCGCCAGGACTGGGATTTGAACCCACCTCCAGACGGTCCTGCTCGCTCACTCCGTTCGCTGCGCGGGCTGCGACTGGCGTACGTTCAAATCCCCCTCGTTGGGTACTCGTCGCTCACGGATTGTTCGCGACGAGAGACGCCAGGACTGGGATTTGAACCCAGAATCCCGAAAGGGAACACGCTTTCCAGGCGTGCGCCTTACCGTTCGGCCATCC